>JALYYM010000620.1 GCA_030946565.1 Bacteroidota bacterium
GGTTTTGCTTCGCTTTGCTTTGTTGTTAAGAGTATAATTTTCGTTAACTTTATCTCTCTTTTTATCTATGCAATCAAAGCCTGATATACGTCCCGGATTGTTATGGGAATACGATTTGAAAACATTCAATTGGAACCGCTCATACAAAATTGTAATTGAGCGGGTAGTGCAATTAGGAAGGATTGATGAATGGAAAGAAATACATAAATTTTATGGATCCGAAAAAATACTTGAAGCCGTTGATTGGTCTAAACAATTAGACAGTCGTGATAAAAATTTTGCCAGGCTCTTTTTAAAATCAGACATGCTGCATGCTGCATAAAGAGCCACAAATTATTTCACCGGCAACTTTTTCATTAATACAAAAATTGCAATCGCTGCCGGAGCTAAGCCAGTTTCAACTTGTAGGTGGTACGGCATTAGCTCTCCAGTTAGGGCATCGCGATTCGATAGACATTGATTTATTTTCTCAATCAGATTTCGACTATATTCAACTGACAGAATTTTTGAAGTCAGCATTTTCATTCGACGAAAACTTTGTAAGGAAAAATACCATTATAGGTTTTATAAATAATATTAAGGTTGATTTCATCACGCATCCTTATCAATATGTAAATCCTCCACTTACTGAAGAGGGTATTACCTTTCTTTCAAAGGAAGACATCGCCGCGATGAAATTAAATGCAATCATAAACAGCGGGCAGCGTCTGAAAGATTTTATTGATGTATATTTTCTTCTGGAGCATTTTTCCGTACGTGCCATGCTTGGTTTTTTTGAAAAAAAATATCCAAACACAAATCCGTTAATTGCGCTGAAAGCGATAAATTATTTTGATGATATTGATGAAGCTATTAGTCCTCCAAACTTGCGCAAGCCGCTACCTTTGAAAAAAATAAAATATCGAATCAATAATGCTGTGATACACGCCAATAAAATTTTTAAGGATGATGAATAAATGCGGGCTGTCGCCAAATTTGCTGGATGGTCCGCTTAGCCGTTTTTGCTTTTTTACAAGCTCGAAGTAAAGTTTTTAAAATGCGTAGTTCAGTTTTGTAGTTGTGAAAAGCGAAATGAGAGTTACTATCTTTTCAGGAACTTTTAAAATTTTAATTTAAAATCAACTGAAATTGTAAAGCCTGCTTATTTGTACAAAAAATTTTCTTTATGAAAAAATGGATATTGTTTCTTTTTCTATCAGGTACCTTTTCTGTACAGGCGCAACAGCAGTACGTCACAGAAAAGAACATACAATACTATGAAGAGGATGTTAATAAAAAAGATACCTACATAGCATCGCAGTGCCTGCTTGATATTTATTATCCCAAAGGAGCAAAAAACTATGCAACTGTCGTATGGTTTCACGGGGGCGGTCTCACTGCCGGCGATAAGGAATTACCCTCCGCTTTAAAAGATAAAGGTTATGCAATTGTTGGTGTACAATATCGCCTCTCGCCGAAAGTAAAGGCACCCGCTTACATTGAAGACGCAGCGGCTGCTGTTGCGTGGGTGTTCAATCACATCGGTAGCTACGGCGGCAGTGATAAACTCATTTTTGTTTCCGGCCATTCGGCAGGTGGTTATTTAGGAATGATGATAACGCTCGACAAACATTATTTAGCCAAATATAATATTGATGCAAACCGTATCGCTGCATTAATTCCATTCAGTGGGCAGGCGATTACCCATTTCACCATAAGAAAAGAAAGAGGTATAAAAGAAACACAGCCCACAATAGACGAGTATGCCCCACTTTATTTCGTAAGAGCCGATGCCCCGCCGATGCTGCTTATTACCGGCGATCGTGAACTCGAATTGTACGGCCGCTACGAAGAAAACGCTTACCTGCTACGCATGATGAAACTTGCCGGCCACAAACGTACACGGCTATACGAACTTGAAGGTTTCGATCATGGTGGTATGCCGGAGCCTGCGTTCCCGCTGCTTTTAAAAGAGATTGCTTCTGTTACAAAAGAAATAAAAATTGATTGATAAGGTTATGCTTGCATTAACGAAATGCTATCCTTAACTTTTTACCGGCTAACGAATCACACCTTTGCGGAAGCAACTATTTTCACCTGGCTTGTGGATGTATTTTAAATCGTCATCAATTTAAGTAAAACCAAAACTTATAATATGGAATCAAATCTTCTGGAGGCTGCTCTCAGGCAGGGAGATGTTAGCAAATCTTTATTCCTGGGCTCACCCAACAAAGACTTAATTACTGAAGTTCAACGCTTGCTGTTTGAGCTAGGTTTTAAGAATGAATTACAATTTGATAATTATGAAGCTGATGGAAACTATGGCCCGGCAATGGTAAATGCTGTTGCAGCATTTGCGGCTAAAAATAAATACAATAGCGATGGTACATCAGTTACCAATGACCTTGCAAAATTAATTTTACAGCGCCACGATTTTTTGCCCTCGATGTATATTTTGTGGTCCATCAGTAATTCTGATCTCCGCACAAAAAAATATATTTCAAAAGGTACACGCATGAGTGTTACGGCAGTGCAAATTTTGCTCGATGAAAAAGGATATGGTACGCAATTAAATTTTCCTAAGTATGGCGCGGATGGCGCTTATGGGCAAAGCACCCGCAACGCAGTGATTGCTTATGCGAAAGATAACAGCATTGACTCTGATGGTGATCTGTTAACCCGCCCGTTAATAGATCTTATGCTAAACAATATCAATCCCTATTATGGAAAAAACTGGAGCGATCTTGCACCAAACAATTTGCCTAAAGACAATTCTCCACTTGTGTTGTTTGAGGCTTCGCGGTTCCTGGGGCAGCCTTGCCGTGCTGATGCAAGCTTTGTTCCTATGCTTAAAAAGATAAATGCTTACGCAGAACAAGCAGACGTGTATTTGTATGTTACGAGTTCTTTTCGTACGTCTTCAAACGTAGGCGGTGCAATAGTAAAACCTGCCACCCGCTCCAATCACATGGCGGGCCATGCTATAGATATGAATGTACTATATGCCAATCGTACACAGTCGGCTAATTCAACAATACTGGGTAAATACCCGTCAGTCGCAGAGCCCGTAAGAATATTTATCAAGTCTATTGTAGATGATCCCGCCCTTCGCTGGGGCGGTACTTTTAGCGATAGGGATCCCGTGCATATTGATGACGGCCTAAACAGCGATATGGCTCTTTGGGATAAAAGATACCAGGCCATGCAAAAGGCTGTGCAGTTGGGAGCCTAAGACTTTATTTTTGTTAAGAATGAGCTTGCGGTGGCTGCATATCCACGTCAATATGGGCAAAATTATTGTGCGTATATAGCCCAAAAT
>JALYYM010000644.1 GCA_030946565.1 Bacteroidota bacterium
TGATACGAGTAACCGAGAGTCGTTTTTAAAATATGTGTCATCGCATTGTTCGAACCGATGCTTAAAATATTCCTTTTCATACACTATTTTTTTTCTGGTTTACACAGAAATATAATTGAGCCAATGCCAAAGCATTGGCAAAATATATTACACAATCGTAAGGATGAAAAACTTAAAATTTATACAATGGGATTTTCAGAATGCAAACATGCATTAAAGGATATTGAAAAACAGGTGGTTGAGGAATAACCTATAGAGCGGTATCATAAAAATCAAAAGCGAATATAAGAAATATACGATCAGTTTATCAGTTATGATAGATTTGTTATAAATACTTTAGAAAGATTAATATAAAATACCGGGAAAGAATCGACACTTTGAAAATAATCTTTGAATAAATAGGTAATTTTATAATCCAGTTATAATTCGAGGTTACTTTTCAAATTACGAAATATCTTTAAGCTTGGATTTTGAGTGCAAAATAACCGTGTTATTCATTTAATAATGTTGCTCACAGTAGCAATCTTGGTGTATAATCTAATTAGAAAAACTACCTTAACATTATTAATCGTATATTTTTCACATTAATCCTATATTTTACAAAAAAGAGTAAGTGTTTTCATAAGTTAAAATAACTCTTAAATATTTATTAAGAAGCTAATTATGAATGAACTGGGAAAAAAAAATTCGGATAATGTTCTTACACAAGAATTGCCAGGAAGCAAAGCAGCCGTAGGCCTCACTATTTTTTTCTTTGTTTTGACTTTGATTTTAGGAATGATAACTGTCTTTTTTGAGAGTAATGCCGTTTCTTTTTTATTACTTAAAACCTGCCAGGTCAGTGCCTTTTTTTTAGCTGGGATAGTTTACCAGGTTTTGCTCAATAAGTATATTTCAACTGGAAACAATCCGTCAAAAGCCTGGCTGTATAATTTGCTGGTGACGATATTTGTTTTTATAGCCTTATTGATACTCTATTTTTATAATAACAGGTTCTGGCCTATTATAGCTTTGGGCAGTAGCTGCGCTTTCTTTCTACCCTTTATTATTAGCCAGGTTTGGCAATTCTTTCGCAATATTTCCGAAGATGGTGAAGAAAACATAAAACTTAATTTCCAGGCCGGAGCTCAGGATAATGTAAACCTTGAAATATTTGAACCCGATAAGTTTACAGAACATGTAAACAAGCAGGAACACTATGGCAGAAATAGAAGGAACATTATTCAAAACAAATTTAAGCATGAACCTGCTGAAAATGGATTGCCAAATGATCAAAAAAACGATAATAATGGTAAGGAAATTAATTTAAAGCTCATCCGCGAAGAAGCAATCAAAGAAAGGGGAATACTGGAAAATAAGTTTAGGCTGGAACAGGAAGCAATAAGACAGGCTGAAAAACAGGCTTATGAAATTCAGCTAAAAGAACAACGAATAACAATAACACAAATTGAAAAAGATTTTTTTGAAAGAAGGCTGAAAAGAGAACAGGAAAAAATTATAGAAAACGAAAAAGAAGTTTACGATGCAAAGCTAAAAAATGAACTTGAAAAATTAAAAGAAGAAGATAAGATTTTCTACGATAAGCAATTAGAGGAAGCAATAGAGAAAATATCCGAAAAAGAAAAAGAAGCCTATGAAAATCAGCTAAAGCAAAATGAAAAACTAATTGAAAGCGAAAATGAAAAGGTAAGGTCACAGTATATAGCAATTATTCGAAAGGACAAAGAAGTTTACGATGCAAACCTAAAAAGAGAGAAGGAAGAATTACAAAGAGAAATTGAGATTGTGAAAAATGAATTAAAATCGGAACAGGAACTTGTAATTCACAAAGATAAAGAAGCAACGGCAAAAGAGATAAAGCCAGGGCAAAATGAAATATTTCAAAGAGAAAGAGAGGCGTATGAAACCAGGTTAAAACAAGAACAGGAACTTGCAATCCAGAAGTACAAAAAAGAATATGAAGAGCAGATAAAGATGGAGCAGCAGGAAATATTTCAGCAAGAAAAAGAGGTGTATGAAAACCGGCTGAAAGAAGAACTGGAAGCAAAACAAGTAGAAATCGAAACTTTTAAAAATGAATTAAAATCAGAACAGGAACTTGCAATCCAAAAGCATAAAAAGGAATATGACGAACAGATAAAGGTTGAGCAGCAGGAAATATTTCAACAAGAAAAAGAGGTGTATGAAAGCCGGCTGAAACAAAAATTGGAGGCAAAACAAGTAGAAATCGAAACTTACAAAGTTCAATTAAAATCAGAACAGGAACTTGCAATCCAAAAACATACAAAGGA
>JALYYM010000665.1 GCA_030946565.1 Bacteroidota bacterium
GTGAAGTCCACAGAGAAAGAAAAGTCTGTTACCATTACCATTGGCAGCGCACCTCCAGGTATGTCGTCTTTAACTCAAATAGAAAGTCCGGAAGCAATGTCCATTAAATCTGTGAAAGCAGACGTACAGGGCTATTCATTACTGGATCTTGGTCATGCACAGATAGATTCTTTACAATTGTCTATAGCAGATAGTTCTGCAATTATTATTTCAGGTGGAGCTTTGAAGAAGTTTAAGTAGAGGCCCCGATCTTTTTATTCCTAAATCAGAAATTTTCTTTCTTATTCCGTTCTTAAACTCTTCACCGGATTTGCTATCGCTGCTTTTATTGCCTGGAAGCTAATTGTTACCAAGGCAATCAATAAAGCAACAAGGCCTGCAATCACGAACACATACCAACTGATATTAATTCTGAAGGCAAAGCTTTGCAGCCATTTATCCATTGCCCACCAGGATAATGGAAATGCAACAAGGCAAGCAATGATTACGAGCTTTATAAAATCTTTTGACAGCATGTGTGTTACCTGTGTTACACTTGCGCCAAGCACTTTGCGAATACCGATTTCTTTGGTACGCTGCCCGGCTGTATAAGTAACTAAACCAAACAGGCCGAGGCACGCAACAAGTATGGTAAGCACCGCGAAAATATTTAGAATCGTTCCCGTTTTTTGTTCCGCTGTATAGGTTTTATTATACAAGTCATCCATAAAACTATAAGTAAAAGGCTCGCCGGTATTAAGCTTGTCCCATTGCTTTTTCATTGAAGAAAGCAAGCCTTGCATATCTACTGTTTTTACTTTAAATATTAATCCCCACTCCGGCGATAACGTCATTAGCAAAGGTGTGATGGGTTCGTGCAATGATTGAAAATTAAAATCTTTTACCACGCCGATAACATGAAACGGAACGTTTGTTCCCCTGTCGCTGTTTTGCCTTACAATTGTTTTTCCTACAGCGTTCAAAACACCCCAACCGAACGCCTTTGCAGCAGTTTCATTAATAACAATCCCCGTTGAGTCGCTTACAAAATCTTTTGAAAAGTTTCTTCCAGCCGCTATCTGCATAGCAAAGGTTGGGATGTACTGTTCATCCACATGATACTCCACCGTCCGCATAATCTGGTTGTCGTGGCCTTCGGGATAAGCAAGAGCATTGTTGCCGCTGCTTGGCCCTGCAGGTTTATACGATGAGATGGTTGCGTTTAACACCCGCGGATCTCTCAGCAACTCTTCTTTATATACCTGCTCATTTTTACCCAAAGCATAAGAGTTGGGTATGGTAAGCAATTGCTCTTTATCATACCCCAGGTTTTTATTTTGTATATATTTCATCTGCTGCCACACCACAATGGTTCCTATTATCAAACCTACGCAGATGAAAAATTGAAAGACAACAAGGCTGCTGCGTAAGCCGAAGCTTTTATTATTGCCGGAAAAATTTCCTTTTAATACCGCTATTGGCTTGAAGGAAGAAAGAAAAAATGCAGGATAGATGCCTGCGATAATACTCACAATCAAACCCAATAATATAAATGCTCCTATTATTTTAATATCGAAACCAAAGCTTAAATTTTTTCCTGCAATATTATTGAAGGCGGGCAATGCAACCTGGATAAATACGTATGAAATAACCAGGGCTATAAAAACAAGCAAAGCAGACTCGGTTAGGAATTGTTTTATCAAGGATGATTTTCCACCGCCGATTACTTTGCGAACACCAATTTCCTTTGCTCTTTGAGAAGCGCTTGCTGTAGAAAGATTAATAAAATTAATACAAGCTATAAGCAACATAAAAATGGCGATGGCGCCAAAAATATACACATACATGGCATTGCCTGGCACGTCTAATTCAAAGTTTGCATGCGAATGGAGGTGAATAGAAGTTAAAGGTTGCAATTCAAATCCCAGTTGATTGCCCTTTGTTCTGAATTGCTGCAAACTCAGGCCCATACTCTGTTGTATCTGCGGGCCTATGTATTTCTCTACCATACCCGGCAATTTGGTTTCGAGTTTTTTATAACCGTAACCCGGCTTCAATAGTACGTAAGTAAAAAAGTTAGAGCCCATCCACGAATCTGATTTGGCATCCTTTAAATCAACCATTGAAGCAAACATCTCAAAATGAAAATGGGCATTGGCAGGCACTTTATCAATGACGCCTGTTATTTTATAAACCTCTGCGCCGTTAAAGGCAAGTGTTTTACCCATTGCTTCATCTTTACCAAAATATTTTTTTGCTAAAGCTTTTGTAATAATTAAAGTGTGTGGCTGTAGCAGCGCAGTTTTCGCATCGCCTTCAATTAATGGAAGCGTGAATATGTTGAAGAAGTTGGGATCCACAAAAGCAAGTTCATCATCCTTAAAAGTTTTGTCTTTATAAGAAACTTTTGGTGCACCACTTACCTGCAACCTTGTTGCATCTTCTACCTCAGGGTAATCGCTTTTCATAGCTGCTGCAACGGGAGGCATTACATTGCTTTCAAAAATTTTACCGCCGTTTATATCTGCTTTAAAAATCACACGCACGATACGGCCTGCATTTTTATTGAAACGGTCGTAACTCAATTCATCCTGCACGTACAGCATGATGATAAAACAAACTGATATACCAATGGATAAGCCCGCAATGTTGATGAAGGAAAAAGTTTTATGCTTCACGAGGTTACGCCAGCCCGTCTTAAAGTAATTTTTGAACATAATAATTTTATTTCGTGTACTCTGTGCAAACCGCCTCTCGCTTTGAGCAGGTCGTTACTTTTTTAGTTGTTAAATGTAAAAGCTCACAAGTTAGGCGATGCCATTCGCTCATAGATGCAACGCCAATGCCGTTATCGTAGTTGATTGATTCTCACCAAAAAAGTTTTAATACTATATATTACAGTGTTCGTATTTGATACAGTAATGTCCGGTTGTGCTAAGAGAAATGTGTAAGGCCAGAAAGACACGAAGCAAAAAACCCGCATTGCTGCGGGCTTGATAATTTAATTACGGGGTTTGGGTTGTTACACCAGGATGATTGGATAAGGTTTTGTTTTTCTTAAGTTTGGCGGTTATTCGATGGTATTGGATAAAAGAAAAATGAAGTTGACTGATATTGGATGGTTATTTTCTGTCGGATAATTGGATAAGGCTGCTTTTGATGGATTTGATTAATGTTTGTTGAACATCAATCAACTTCTGGAACAAAGATATACCGGATGTAAGCGTTTACAATAGAAGTATTGCTTGATTTTTAGCATAACAATTTTACTATGCAGTTCGTGGTTTTACGAATATTTGGATGGTTAAAATACTTGCGATTCGCGTTTCATTGAATTATCTGTAATGTTTTTTGATCCCTCACTCCATTAAAATATTTTGTAAGAACCTCTTCAAACACAGGATTTGCATTAGCCGGCGAACTGAATAATGTCATGCTCGATTTTAGCTTCATGTC
>JALYYM010000380.1 GCA_030946565.1 Bacteroidota bacterium
CTGAAGCCTGCACCAAATATCCTTCCACGGATAATGGAGCATTTGCCGGCCCTTGTTTACTATCCTTTTTTCCGGCAGATGATGTGTCCTCCGATTTGCTGCTGCAGGCTGATAATGTAAATAAAAAAAGAATTCCTGCCAGGAGTTTCCGATACTTCAATTTCATTATGGCGATTTCTGATTTTTTGTATTGCTTTTATAAGACGCTAAAGTTTATGAAAAACCCTTGCATCAAAATTTTATTCTGAAATTACTTTCAGCATGTTTTTTATTTTGTTCGACGTGTGCAGCAATTCCTGGCGTTCTTTACTAAGAATGGTCACATGTCCCATTTTGCGGCCAGGCCGTGTTTCCTTTTTTCCATAAATATGAACGAATACATTATCTATTGCCAGCACTTTTTCCAGTCCTTCATATTTTACTTTACCGGTATAATTTTCTTCGCCTATCAGGTTCACGATTGCGCCAGGTATTATGTGATCCGTATTGCCTAAAGGATAACCAAGCATAATGCGCCAGAGCATATCAAATTGCGAAGAGTAATTACTTTCAATGGTATGATGCCCGCTGTTGTGCACACGCGGCGCTGTTTCATTTACCAATACATTGTTGTTAGTATCCAGGAACATTTCAATCGCGAAGATTCCTGCACTCTTAAAATTTTTGGCAACCGTTAGTGCGATCGCTTCTGCCTTCCATAAAATTTGTTGATCAAGTTGGGCGGGACTGATTTGATATTCCAGCAAGTTAAAGTCCTTATTGAAAATCATATCAACAGGAGGATAAACGGCAACGTCTCGGGATTCACTTATGGCAACGATGATAGCAATCTCCTTTTTGATGTCCACTTTTTTTTCAAGTATTGCCGGTTCGTCAAAGCCATGGTGAATGTCTTCTTTCTTTCTGAGAATAGCAACGCCGCGTCCATCATAGCCACCAACAGCAAGTTTATGAACTGCAGGTAAAAATGAAATATTGTTCTTCAGTTCTTCTTTATTATTTGTAACGATGAAGGCCGATGTGGGAATTTGGTTATTTGTATAAAATTGTTTTTGAAGGATTTTATTTTTTACAATGGACAATGACGAAGGCTTCGGGAAAATTTTTACGCCTTCCTCCTCAAGCTTTTGCAAAGCTTCTATGTTTACGGATTCTATTTCAATAGTAATAGTGTCAAGGCCTTTACCGAAATTATAAACGTCATCAAAACTAGTAATGTCACCCTTTGTAAAATGATTGCAAAGATGCGCCGAGGGACACTCTGTATCATTTTCCATCACAAATGTTTCGACAGGGTAATTAGCGGCCGCCTGTAATAACATTCTCCCCAATTGTCCGCCACCCAAAATCCCTGCTTTTTGCATGAAAAAATTTTCTGCAAGATAATGTGAGGATTGTAGAAAAATAAAAAGTATTAAATAGAAACCATTATTTTATTTAGGCCAAAAAAGTTTTATAAAAAAAAACGGCCTGCGATTTACAGGCCGTTTAAAGTAGGGTAATAAAAAATTATTTAGTGAATGTATAACTTATATATCCTGTATTGCCATTGCCAAGATCAATAGGCGACCGGGCTACGAAACTATTGCTGGATATATTTTGTAGCTCAAGGCGATAGCCATCATCCACATTTTTTGCTTTTGCACCATTTAGTTTTTTGAATTGGAATTGAGCAGCATCTCCTTTGCCATTTATGCTCCAATAAATATCTTCTTTGGTTCCGTTAGTTAACGTAAAAGAGCCTTTGCCATTGCGTACCAGGTTCCATGTGCTGCCCTGAAAGCTTTGGTATGGACCTTCATCGAATACGTCAGTAATTTTAAAAGTAGAAGGTACATCTACCGAGATATTTGATACCGTCCATGTGCCGTCAAGGTTGCCTGTACTGGCTTTCAGGCCAGTTGCATTTTTTGTTGATGAACAACTGGTAATAAAAAATGCAGCCGTTATGATTAAAAAGTAGCTAATTATTTTTTTCATATTTGTAATTTGTTGTGGGTATTACATAAATCCTGCCAAAGAGAACGGCCCCTAACGCCGAAGGAGGACACACGACCGTCTCACATACTTTACAACTTTCCAGAACGTTTTGTGGTTTTACTTCTGAGATATAGAAAAATTAATCAATCTTATAGCTCAAGATAATGTCCTTTCCCTTCGGGGAAGGGTTGTCCGAATGGACTCTCCAGGGGAGTCATTTGACCTTTGGAGGGATTGGGCTCTTAATTATTTACCTTTGATACAAAAAAATATTTTTATGGAAATACCAACGATTGCACCTTCTAAAAATGAAATACTGCAAAAAGATTTCTTGCCTTTACACGGCACCGACTATGTTGAATTTTACGTCGGCAATGCAAAGCAGGCAGCCCATTATTATAAAACAGCTTTCGGCTTTCAATCGCTTGCTTATGCAGGCCCTGAGACGGGCGTAAAGGATAAAGCAAGCTATGTGATCAGGCAAAATAAACTGACGTTTGTACTTACAACGGCTTTAAGAGAGGATAATGAAATAGCTCAGCATGTAAGCAGGCACGGAGACGGCGTGAAGATCATTGCATTAAAAGTGGACGATGCAACTTCTGCCTGGGAAGAGACTACGAAACGCGGTGCAAAGAGCTTCATGGCACCCACGCATACAAGTGATGAAGATGGTGAAATAGTAATGAGTGGCATACATATTTATGGAGAAACGGTGCATCTGTTCATTGAAAGAAAAAACTACACGGGTATATTTATGCCGGGCTTTCGTAAATGGGAGAGTAATTATAATCCAACAGAAACGGGGCTTTTGTATGTAGATCATTGCGTGGGGAATGTCGGCTGGAACCAGATGAATAAATGGGTAAATTTTTATGAAGATGTGATGGGTTTTAAAAATATACTCACGTTTGATGATAAAGATATCTCTACAGAATATTCTGCGCTGATGAGTAAGGTGATGAGTAACGGTAACGGCTACGTGAAATTTCCAATAAATGAACCCGCCGAAGGAAAGAAAAAAAGCCAGGTTGAAGAATACCTTGAATTTTATGATGGCGAAGGTTGCCAGCACATTGCTATCGCAACGAATAATATTATAGAAACGGTAACATCACTTCAGCAACGCGGCGTGGAATTTTTAAAAATTCCCGCAAGTTATTATGCCGATGTGTTAGACAGGGTAGGGCACATTGATGAAGACCTTGCGCCGTTGAGTAAATTAGGAATTTTAATAGATAAGGATGAGGAAGGCTACTTGCTCCAGATATTCAGTAAGCCGGTAGAAGACAGGCCGACTTTGTTTTTTGAAATAATTCAACGCAAAGGCGCGAGGAGTTTTGGCAAAGGAAATTTCAAGGCTTTGTTTGAAGCGATTGAAAGAGAGCAGGAGCAGAGAGGGAATCTGTAGGGCTCAGAACTTTTGGATAGTTTGGTGTCCGCGGAACTTTTGGAAAGTTCAGCAGAC
>JALYYM010000676.1 GCA_030946565.1 Bacteroidota bacterium
CTAAACTGATTACATTGTTTTCAGAATTATCAAGCACCTGCCGCAACAATCTTGAAAACGAACCGATATAATGTATGCCTTCTGTTTTCTTATCGTTTGCAACCAATGATTGAATTGAATTGAGCGCATTGTAAATAAAATGCGGGTTCATCTGCGCTTTCAGCGCTTTCATTTCTAAATCTTTTAATTGATTTTTTATAAAAGCGTCATGCCTTATTTTTTTAATTCTTTGCCGGAAAATATTTACAATAATAAAAGCAGCGACGCCAATTATAATCAGGCGAAACCACCATGTGTTCCAGAAAGCAGCATTAATATTAATCAGCAGAATTTTTTCCGGCCCATTAAATTCATTTGCCGTATTAGACCCTTGTATAATAAGTTTATAATTTCCCGGCAGCAACCCTTCATAATGAATAATTGATTTTAATGGTATGTATTGCCAGCCTGCAGCTTTTCCACCAACTTCAAGTTTATAGCGTATATAATTTTTACCCTTGGAATAATAATCTATAACTCCCGTTTCAATATTAATCGTGTTCTGAAAATATTTTAGCGACAGCTTCTTTATGTCATTAATATCTGCAGACAGTGATGAAGAGAAATCTCTTATTTCAAGTGAACGGAAATAAACCGTAACAGCAGGATAGCTATTTAATTTACCAGGATTTATTTCTACCAGATTCACTTCAGGCGCCAGCGAATTTCCAACGAAATATAAATTACTGCCCGCTTTTGCCGGAATAGGAGAATATATATCATACCATTGTTTTTGGTAACCATCCTGTTCTGAAAGCATGGTAATTATTCCTGTTTTTATATGTAAGTTTCCGACCATTTTTCTATCATTATTAAACCATATATTTCCATATTTATCCGGAAGAATATTAAGAATTCCTCTCATTAATTCATTCCCGTTAGTATAACTGCTGATGATGCGAAAATTTTTATCATAATGAATTATTTTCCCCTCAACGGCTGCCCAATAAGTTTTATTTAAAGAGTCATAAAAAATATCATCCCAGTCAATGCTATCTAAGAGTTTGGTTTTTTTCAGCCATCTACCGCCGTAGTTATAATAAGTTAGATTGCCTAAAAATGTTTTCAGAAACAAGATGCGATCTTCTGCAAGAATAGCCTTATAAATTTCCTGCTGAAAGGGAATAATCAGCCGTGCGACAGCGCTATCACCTTGTTCTTCAAAAATT
Organism: Bacteroidota bacterium; assembly: GCA_030946565.1. Next base: position 1,209 of record JALYYM010000676.1, read on the forward strand.
CCATAGCCGGCATCATAAAATAAACAGCCATTTTTATATAGGTTTGAAACTTTACTAATAATGTGAACCGGTGGCATAGTGCGCCCCAAAGTATCTTTAAAGATTACAAGCTTACATTTTTTATTTTGAAGGTTCATTTCATAAACAATGTCAGGCGGGCTCGTGCAAATCCATGCCTTTTTTCTAAGTGTATCAATTGCAAGTGGGAAAATTCCTTTGATGCCGGGCATATCTTTTTTAGCGAGAACCTTGAATGTTTCCTTTATGGGATTATAAATGTTTAATCCGTAAGCTGTTCCTATCCATAATTCTCCATGTTCTCCGGCGACCATATTGCCAATATCTAAAGAAATCAATGAATCGGGTTTGTAATGATTTGCAGTAAAGCTTTTAGCCGATGGGGAATGCGGAATTAGCTGGTAAATTTCTTTAAACACAAAATAAGAAGTCCAAACAATTCCATCGCGGTCGCAATATATTTTAAGGTTACCATCACCTATTTCATGTTGCATTGCACTATCGGGAAAAAGCTTTGTAACAAAATTGGTAGAGGGATTATAAATAAGAATACCATTTGGTATAGTGGCAAGCCAAATTCTGCCCCTCATGTCAATATCAATACCCACCATCCGCGCATATCCTTTAGTGCGAATAAATGGATTTAATTCCTCAATATGATGAAACTTCTGATCGCTCAAAGTGAACTGGGTTAACCCATCATGACTATTAATCCATATGCAATTCCTTTTTCTGTCAAAGCACATGGCTTCGGCATCTGTGTGTCCCCATGCATCTGGTTTACCTGAATATAGATTTTGCTTGTGAAATGAAATTTTACCTGTAGAAAGCGAAAACTGCACCAGCCCTTCTTCACCTTGAGGCAGCATCCAGATGCTATTGGATTGAGCCTCAAAAATTGCATGAGAACTTTTTAAAAGACCTAAATCCGCTTTGTCTGATTCTCTAATATCAACCAGCTTTTTTCTTTTAAAAGAATGTATATCGTAACTGGTTATCTGGTTGCCTGCTTCTAAGCAAAACACTTCGTTCTGCGCAGTCCAGAAAGGAACAACTGATTCATCTGATGTAATTGAATTAATGTGTATTGGAAAATTTGTAAACGTGCCTGCTTTAATATCATAACGTGACAATCCGCTAAATGTACCAATCCAAAGATTGTGAAGGCTATCTTCCACCATAGCCACACAATGATCATTTCTAAGGTACCCTGCTTTATTTTTATCAGGATAGTAATGTTTAAAACTGCTTCCATCAAAACGACTTAATTCGCCATGACT
>JALYYM010000677.1 GCA_030946565.1 Bacteroidota bacterium
CAACATGAAGAGATTGGAATAGGACTAAGCGAAGCGGTTGAGCAGACGATTCCCATTGCTTTTAAAAAAATACATGATTGGGTGCTGGGAATTAAGGAAAGCATTATAGAAAAAGTGTTTATTAATACTGAAGAATAATTTAGCTATAGTGATTTTAAAATTAGTTTGACCGCCGGAAATTTTTTAACTTACGTATAAATTTATTTGCAATGAAAAAAGAAGCAAACCAAAATCCTTCGGATAAGGAAGAAAAAGTAAAGTTGCCTTGGGAAGCTGAACTGGAAGTGCAGGATTTGATAAGACCAATCAAACTACGAAGGATTCGCATCGCTCAAACAATAGGGGTTGTGCTCACAGTTGTTTTTGTTGGAATATTTGCGTGGTGGCTTATTTTTTCACCCCCTTCCGGTGAACGCCTGGTAAAACAGATGGTTGCGGCCGCCGGTGGAATGGAACAGTGGAAAAGCATACAAGATGGGCAGTTTGTTAGGACCCACCGCCTTTATGATGAAAATGGCAATATCATCAAACAATCAGAAGACATATTCTTCTTCAAAAACAATAAGGAAGGCCATCAGCTTTTAATAAAATCAAAAACCAAAGCCGGCGCAGATGTAGTGGTGGGTCATGATAAGGCAGGCTACTGGGCATCTCTCAATGGTAATGGCGTAAACCCAGTGCCACTTGCAAAGGACCTGGAATTTATGTGCGATGATGAACATTGCTCTCCATTATGCGCCAGTGAATCGGCATTGTACCGTATGTCATTTCCTTTTAAACTTACTGATTATGGAGTAATTCCCCGCAATGTAGGAACAGCTACCTTGAATGGAGAGCAGGTTACCTTGCTTGACGTAACCTTTGATCCAAAAGTTGGTCATGACCGATGGATTTTTTCGGTAGATAATTCCACCAAGCTTATTCGTAAAATTGAACACTACCCATCCCTGAAAGTTAATGTGCAACCGGAAGAAATTTATTTATCAGATTTCAAAAAAGAAGGAAATATTGTGCTAAGCCATTCCAATAAATATTACAGGAGTAACGGAAAATTAATGGAAGAATATTTATTCTCTAATGTGAAGTTCAACACTTCTTTAGCTAACGATTTTTTCAACAGGCCTCAGCAACTTAGTATGTTGAGCAAGTAATTATTTTATGCAAAAATATAATGCAGCAGATGATCTTAAGATCATCCTTTTTTAATATAACTTGTTTCCATTAAGTCATCCGCCAGCTGGCTTATAGCTTGCAGAGCCGGGGATTGATCGAGAGTGTTTATTTGCAAAGAGCCGCCCTTATCCGCTTCAGAAATAATTGGATCAAGTGGAATATACGCGATCACCGGTAAATCAGTCTGTGTGCAGAACTGGCGGATGGCTTCTTCATCCTCAGCATTCTTTACTTTATTGGCAACGGCCACAATATTTTTTATTTCCAATTCTTTTCCCAACCGCTGAAAACGGGCCACGGCTTCCATAGAACGGTAATATGGTTCTACTACGCATAGTAACACATCCACATATTTCGAAGTACCCCGCTTCATTTGTTCCAAAGATGCTTCAAGGTCTAATAAAGTTACCTGTTCACTTTCTTCCAAAGCAGTATGAATAATTTCTCTTACAGTTGTATGAATGCCACACATGCAACCAGTACCGGCATGTTCCGGCTGGCCAACTGCTAATAAAGTAACATTATCATTTGTTTTGATCCCATGCACCTCCATTACTTCAGCCAAAGGCACTTTCAACTTTGCATATTTTTTCCCATCTTCTTTTTCATATACCTCCAGCAATTTCGAAGTAAGTGCTTTAGGCATTGCCGCCTTTGGTTCTATACCAAGAGTGAGCGCCAGGTTGGGATTTGGGTCACCATCAATGGCAAGTACATCAATTCCTTTGCTGCCTAATGTGCGGCACAACAAACCACTGATAGTGGTTTTGCCTACACCGCCTTTTCCACAAACTGCTATTTTCATGATAATTATTTTTTAAAAATTCTCCCCTAAAAGCGGAAGTTTTATAAATTAAATTGTGGACTAATTTACGATAAAAATATTCGTGATATTTTTTGCCAGGTAAATATTTGAATTGCTGAAAAAAAACCGAACGTTTTAAATTTGCTTCCTGATTTGAAGCGTGGCCAGGCGGTCATTTTTGCATGGACGGATGGCAAAAGCTAAAGCAGTAAAAGTTGAAAGTATTTCGCTTTAATATAAAAAGATAACATTACATTATTGCAAATCAAGAAACACTTTTACATAATAGTAGGAAACAAATAATAAAGCAAGCCCACTCAACACCTGTATGCTTCTCCTAAGCCATGATAGTTGCGCAAATTTTGTGACGGCACCGGCAAAGGCACTTACTACTAAGAAGGGTACACCTCTGCCAACTCCAAAAGCTAATGCAAGCAAAAATCCATAAAGTGGATTTGCTTTTGCGGCAGCAACTGATAGTAATAACAACAAAGGAGAAGCGGACGTGCCTAAGCTAAATACCAATCCATAAACAAAAGAACCTCCAACTCCCGGCCGTCGTAGAGCAGTTAATTTTGCGACCTTAAGCCTTGGCCCGTAGAATGCTATCACCGCAGCTACTGCCGATATAACAGCCATGGTTAATGCCCAATATTGACCAAATGCTTGTGTAAGAAAAATGCCTAACCTTCCGGCTATTGCTCCTAACACACTTATACAAACAACAATCCCACAAAAAAATGCAAGTGCAATTAAAAATCCCCTGTTTGATTTTGCTTCTGTGTTGCTGCTTACAAAACCTGCGATGCCAATGCCAACGGGTAATGTACATGGGCAAATACCTGTGGTTATTATTCCTGCAAGGAGTGCGATCAATAAGCTCATCAAAGTTCCCCGGGCTAACGATTGGCTGAACTGTTCAATAAAATGTTCGAAGGTCATTGCTTAATGTTCTCCGGGTTCCCCGCTTTATATCCTTTATTGTTTACAGCATCCTGTATTTGTTGGGGTTTTATTTTCAAGGGATCGTAACTGAAGAAAGCAAATTTCTTTTCCAGATTTACTTCTACATGCGTTACACCATCTAAAGATTTGATTGCATTTTTTACTGAGGCCTGGCAGGCACTACAGGTCATGCCATCAACAGACATCTTTCGCTTTTGAACTACAGCCGTTTTTGCTTGATCCTTGTCTAATATCTTTTCGGGTCTCTTGTGTTGTTGGCCACATGATGAAATTGCAAAGGCAACAACTATTATGCAGGAAATGTAGAATCTCTTAAGTAAGGGTTTATTTATCATAGCCATTTTTTTACGATTATTATTCAAAACAATTTATAAATCAACCGCATTGAAACCTTCTTTCTCCAATACACTCTTTAAGATTTCGTAGTTCGTTTGTTCATGATCATAATATACAAATACCTGCTTCTTCCTTGCTTTAGACTTTACATCCTTTACCCCCGGAATAGCAGTAAGTGCATTAGTTATTTTTTCAGCACAGCCCTCACAAACCATATTTAAAATTTTAAATCGTGCCTCACTTATTGTATTGTCCGTATTTATGATACTTGAATTTAATTTTAAAAAAGCGTTAGCCACTTAGTTTGTAAATGACTAACGCTACAAATTACAGGCGTTGCCCGATTCCTGCATTTCTAAGTTCCGCTTCTGATACGCCTGCATTTTCGCAGCACGATAAAAGCTTCCCATTCACTGCCACAGCAGGTAATACTTTAATGCCGTAAGTTTTCACTTTATCGGCAGCATTCGCTGTATTATTTTTATCAGAAAGGTTATACACTTCAACTTCACAATCTGAACATGCCATTGATTTAACCATATCCACTACAGGTTCACAAACAGGACAACCTGCGGTAAATACTTCAACTTTTCTTTTCTTTTGATTTTCCATAACTATAATTTTTTAATGAAACACAAAGATGATACTGCAATGGGGGTGTTCTCCAAATCTTTATTTAGATTTTTTATTATGTTGTTCCAAACGCTTATCTATAGCAATGACCTCTTTCATTTTAGAGGTGAGCTCGTCGAATTCAAGCGTGGGAAATTGTTCTTTCATGAACGCTATTTTTTCTGCATCCTGGCAATTACCGGGGCAGGCATTCATTACCTGCACTAATTTCAGCGCAAGCGTTTTTCTAAAAACTTCATCCATCATTAAATAATGTGCTTTTTGCAAACCCTGGTCAGCCGCTTTCAATTGAATTAATATTTTATCGGGATCTGTATCTTCATCCAGCATTCTCACGATGCCTTCTATTTGTCCACGTATGGTTGAAAGGCGTTTCACAAGATCGCCGGTTAATTCTTTAGGTAACATTTATATTTGATTTATCTGTTAAGCAAAAGTATGACGCAGTGGGGGTGTCCACCACAAGGTATTTTGTTTATGAGAAGTGTTTTATTAAAAGGCCAATTAATTCTATTCAACCCAGCTCTAAAAATCATTTCTGATATTTTTAACTGCAAATACTTTAAGCATTTATTAAAATGAATATCTTTGCAACTGCAATGAAAAAGTTTTTCCTGACCATTATGGCATTTGTTTACTTAGTGGCCGCAAGCGGTATGAGTTTCAATATGCATTATTGCATGGATAAACTTGTATCATGGAATATAACGGGCGATCATGTGAAAAACTGTCCAGCGTGCAGCATGAATCAAACTCCTGCCTCCAAAACGCAATACGTTTGTAAGAGTTGCTGTAAGGACCAGATCACACAGGCCCATTTTGAAAAAGTTCATAAAGCAGAAGAAAATACTCTTTCTAAATTTTCATTTTCAAAAATTATTTGCACATATACAGCCGATAAAGCCATCACTTTTGTACCAATTAAGTTCATTGGTTTAAACAAAGAAAACGCTCCTCCTCCACAAAAGCATACAGTCCCCGACTATATTTTCAATTGTGTTTTCAGAATATAATTTGCTTCTCTTTCTCGTTATGCCTGGCATTCTGTTAGGCTAAGCATGTTGTTATTACAACATCTATTTCACATTATCATTTTAGGTTTCAGGAATGAAGAAATTCTTCCATTAAGTATTCGAATTTTCGAAGGCTTGTTTATTCACATACAGAATTGGTCCATTTTATTAATGCACTATTCAAGGTTGATTTTGAGCGATCACCTTCAATGTGTTCGCAAAAAAATATCGTATAAACAAGCCTATAAAAACATCAATTAAAAATCAATCAATTAAAAAAAAACAATATGAAAAGAATAATCATTTTAGTTATTGTGCTTGCTTCAGGATTTGGAAGTTTCGCACAAAAAAGTAAAAATAATCCGCCTCAAAGTAAAGCACAGGTTACACAGAATGTGTACACTTGCCCTATG
>JALYYM010000381.1 GCA_030946565.1 Bacteroidota bacterium
TGCCCTGCGATTATATTAGCCCTTATTACCGTGATGAAAGTATTTTGTTAGGGCTTGGATTTTCCCCTTACACATTAATGCTGCAGTTGCTTGCAAAAGGCGATGACATATTTACGGGGGGCAGAGAATATTATGCTCATCCAAATTATCGCGGTGATGATAAGCCAACAATTATTCACCAGAGCAGCGCAACGGGCATGCAAGCTATACCCGCCACAGGCATTGCGCAAGGTTTGCAATATCTTGAAAGTATTCAATCTTCTTTTTATAGAAATGGTGAGGACGGTGAATCACCCGTGGTTATTTGTTCGTTAGGCGATGCAAGCTTAACGGAAGGCGAGGTAAGCGAAGCGCTTCAATTTGCAGTCTTAAAAAAGTTACCTATAATCTATCTCGTGCAGGATAATAGCTGGGGCATAAGTGTTTCTTCTACTGAAGCCCGGACGATGGATGCTTATAGATTTGCAAAAGGCTTTAAAGGCCTGCGTCGTATAAGCATTGACGGTAGTGACTTTGTTGAAAGTTATAAAACGATGAAGAAAGTGGTGGAAGAAGTCCGGCAAAATCAACAGCCTTTTTTAGTCCATGCGAAAGTTCCCTTGCTCGGGCATCATACAAGTGGTGTGCGCAAAGAGTTTTACCGCACGGAAGAAAACCTGGCAAAGCATGCAGAAGATGATCCGCTGCCGAAATTAAGAAAGCGCCTGCTTCAGTCTGGCGTAGCAGAAAGTGACCTCGATGAAATAGCATCAATCGTAGCGGCAGCAGTTTCGCAACAATTTGATGCAGCCTGCAATGCAACTGAGCCCGACCCCGCAACCGTTCAGGAACATATTTTTATAGATACACCCGTGAAAGAAGAACAGGGTGAACGTGCACCGGCTGGCAGAGAAAAAGTAATGATGGTGGATGCGGCCTTATTTGCCATACGCGAAATAATGGAGGAATATCCTGAGGCGATTTTATACGGACAGGATGTAGGACGCAGGCTGGGTGGCGTTTTTAGGGAAGCAGCAACGTTGGCCGAACAATTTGGAGACAACAGGGTTTTTAATACAGCCATACAGGAAGCATATATTATCGGTTCTACAGTTGGCCTTTCTGCTACAGGCGTAAAGCCTATCGTGGAGATTCAATTTGCGGACTATATTTTTCCAGGTTTAAACCAGCTCGCAACTGAAGTAGCAAAAAGTTGTTACCTGAGTGCCGGCAAATTTCCTGTGCAAACAGTTATCCGTGTTCCGGTTGGCGCTTATGGTGGTGGAGGCCCTTATCATAGTGGCTGCGTAGAAACTTTATTACTTTCTATAAGGGGGATAAAGATTGCTTACCCATGCAATGCCGCGGACATGAAAGGTTTGATGAAGGCAGCTTTTCTTGACCCGAACCCTGTTATTATGCTTGAGCACAAAGGTCTTTACTGGAGCAAAGTGCCGGGCACAGAAGATGCAAAATGTGTTGAACCTTCCGGCGATTACGTGTTACAGTTAGGAAAAGGAAATATATTATTAGCAGCGGACGAAGAAAAAGTAGATAGCGGGGAGACTTGCTGCATTATTACCTACGGCATGGGTGTTTACTGGGCAAAGCAGGCAGCAAAATCTTTCCCCGGTAAAATTGAAATCATCGACCTGAGATCATTGTATCCGCTGGATGAAGGCCTGGTTTTTTCAACGGTAAAAAAACATGGTAAATGTTTAGTGCTGACGGAGGAGCAACAAAATAATTCTTTTGCAGAAGCGCTGGCAGGGCGCATTTCAAAGGCATGCTTTCAATTTTTAGATGCGCCGGTGGAAGTATTAGGTGCGCTGAATTTACCTGCCGTTCCTATGAATATCCATCTTGAAAAGGCGATGCTTCCCAATGCAGAAAAGGTGGAAGAAATTCTTCAGAGATTATTAAGCTACTGAGGTTTTATTTAGTAAGATGCACGATAAATTTACTATAATTATAATTTTATTTCGAAAAATCCTGTTTATGTTTTATTGAAAAAATAATGTAATAAGGTATTTCGATTTTAAATTTTGAATTCTATTAAGGTGTGCAAAACACTTGCAAGAACTTTTAAAAAATAGGTATAAGAAACCTTAGTAGGAAACGTGAGGAAAATTAGGCAAACCTTACTGCCTTATTAATTGTATAGACCTTCCGTAAACGAACTGGTATTATGGAAAGGATTTTTGGCAACAGTCGTTACATATTTAAAAAAAATCCTTTTGGAAAAGAAAAAATTAAAAACAGAGATTCAATTTCTTGAAGGCCCGCAAAGCCGCTGGAAAGATTTTAAATACATCGTAAGTGTGTTCTTCGAGTTTATAAAGGGATTCAGGGCGTTGCATTTTGTAGGGCCATGCGTAACGGTATTTGGATCAGCCCGCTTCAAGGAAGATCATCCATTTTATAAAGATGCAAGAAAGCTTTCCGGTGAAATTGCGAAACTTGGTTTTACCATCATGACAGGCGGTGGCCCTGGCATAATGGAAGCTGCAAACCGCGGCGCCAAAGATGTTGGAGGCAAAAGTGTCGGTTGTAATATCATTCTTCCGCAGGAGCAGCATCACAACCCATACCTTGACAAATGGGTTGATATAAAATATTTTTTTCTGCGGAAAATGTTATTGATAAAATACTCTTATGCCTTTGTAGTAATGCCCGGCGGGTTTGGGACGCTCGATGAATTTTATGAAGCCCTTACTTTGGTACAAACAAAAAAAATAAATATGTTTCCTATTATTATTTGGGATAAAGAATTTTATAAAAATATCCTTCTTCATAATGAACTAATGGCTAACGAAGGAACCATTTCTCCGCAGGATGAAAATCTCTACCTCGTTTCTGAATCCATTGAAGAAACGGTGGATTATATTAAAGAAAGAAGTATCAGGGCTTTCGGATTAAAATACATGGAACCGAGAAAGCCTTTCAGGGGCTTTTTTGAAAAAGGGCTTAAAAAAATATTTTGAGAAAAATGCCGCGATACTTCTTTCCATTCGCCGCTTACATTTTTAAAACTTTCCCGCTGCCAACCACTTTGCTGTTTATGTTTTGTGCATCGCCTTTATAATATACATTTCCACTGCCACTAATTTTTGCATCAATGCTGTTATCGGCGTATACTTTTACATTGCCACTTCCGCTTAATTTTACATCCACATCTTTGCTGGCAACTTTCACGCAATCAATATTTCCACTGCCACTCACTTTTGCATCTATACTGTTAGTGGCGTCGCCTTTCAGGGCCATGTTGCCGCTTCCTGCAAGTGATAAGCCAAGGTCTTTAAAACTTCCAAAATCCAATGTAAGATTTCCTGAACCCGATAGGCTGATATCTGTTTTGCCGTCGCTGGTAAATGCTCCTGAGCCTTTTATATCGCCGCTACCGCTAAGTTGCAATGAATTTATTTTGGTCATGGATACGTACACGATTATTTTTTTAGCCGTCTTTAAGTTTATATTTTTCTTGGTCTTAATGGTAAGTTTATTTTCTTCCACTGAAGTTTCGATATAGGGGAGAAGGTTTTCATCAGCTTCTATTGTAAGGTTTTCGGGTGATCCATAAGTTATTTGCACATCCATAGAGCCTTCAGATGCAAGTGACGTAAAAGCACTCACAGAGCGGCTTTCTTTTTTTATTTGGCCATTTCCTTTTATCGTTTCCCAGCGTTGTGCGAAGGTGTGAAAACTTGTAAAAGCTAATAAGACAATCAGTAACTTTTTCATTGTAAGATAATTTTTATGTTATGTAAGATTGATGTAACGCATCAGTCAGCATTAAGTTACACCCGCTGCAAAAAAATTAGTTTTATCTCGTGTTTTCAGCAAAGAAAATTACTAACCTATTTTAATAAATAAAAAAAGCCGGAATGCATCCGGCTAATTAACTATTATAACTTAAAAATTTATAGCTTAATTTATTACTTTTCTACTTCTTCAGCGGCTTCATAATTGACACTGTTTTCAGCAATATCAGTAAGTAATGAATCTGCTTCTTTTTCCTCAGCAAGTGTTTGAGAGAGCAGATCAGCAACTTCTGTTAAACCCAAAGTAGTTGCTAATTGAGCTAGGCCACCATAAGTAGAAATTTCATAATGCTCTACTTTTTGTCCTGCCAATATTAAACCAACATCTCTTGTACTTGTGCCTGCCTCTGTCTCTTCAATAATACTTTCACCTTCTTTTGTAATGCCTTCCATAGCGTCGCATTTTTTAGCCTGGGCTTTTTTACCAAGTGCCTCAAACGCTTGCTCCAACCTTGTTACATGTGTTTTAGTTGTTTCAAGGTGATCCGCGAAAGCATTTTGTAGTTCTGTTGATGTAGCAGCCTTTTTCATTTTTGGTAATGTTTTTACTAAATGTTTTTCGGCCCAATAAATATCTTTTAATTCATCCACGAAGAAATCTTTCAACATTCCATCTGCTGCGCCCTTGCCGGCGGAAGCGGATTGCGTTGTTGAAGCCTTTCCGGATTTTGACTTGGTTGATGTGCTCATATCTATTATATTTTTATTTGGTTAATGATATTATCATGGAAATAAATACCATGCCAGTTCTATTCACTTTATTTTGTTTAAAAGATTTTATTTCATCATTGCTTTTATATTTCGGCGCAAGAGGGCAAGAATATTATCACCATCAATGAAAAGTTATGGTTACAATCAGCAAGCATTCGTCATTAAAAAAATTTTTAACCCAAAATGCAAGGGCCACATTATATGAACAGCATCGAAAGAGAAATTTTTTCTGGTTTTTTCTTTTTAAATATTTTAATAACCGGTAATAAAGAGGCAACAGAAGATGTCCGCGATACAAGCCGTCGCCAAGACAATATCCTTCGTTAATTTTTTAAAGCTATGTGCGTACTGCTATCTTAATCAGCTATATTCTCCCGAGGTTGGGGTAACAAAACGCATGTGGGTAAAGTAATACACTCTTTGAAAAAGCAATTGATCGCCTGGTCGAGAGAGGGCATTAGAGATCCTCTTTTAGATGCTAATACAGAATATAATGGAATGGTTGCCCTGTTATTTATTTGTTGCATAGACTTTCCATTAATCAATCCCGGATTATAGCCTGCCATAGCGGCGATTCTTACTGCAAAGTCTTTCCATGTTATGGCCCCTTCATTTGCAAGATGCCATATTCCTTTTTCATCATCAATTAATAATGTAAGCAACGCTTCTGCTAAATGAGGAACATAAGTGGGAGAGATAGTTACATTATCAGCGGCAATAAAAATCTCGTTTGCAGATAAAGAGTGTAACACATTAAAGGCGAAATTGTAA
>JALYYM010000686.1 GCA_030946565.1 Bacteroidota bacterium
ATCCATTTATTGTAATCCAATGATAGAGCTTGAATAAACTATTACAATAAATATATAGTCCGTCAACTCTATTGGTTTTACCTTTGAAAACTAACCCGCAGTAAAGCATTTTCCAGAATGATTTAAATTACCCTGATGATCACCGATACTTACAATAGAGTTCACGATTATTTGCGTATTTCCTTAACAGACAATTGCAATTTGCGTTGCTTCTATTGTATGCCCGAAGAGGATTATATATTTACGCCTCCTGCAAGATTAATGCAGGTAGATGAAATTGAAGCTATCGCCAAAATATTTGTGGAACATGGCGTGAATAAAATAAGGCTAACCGGCGGTGAACCATTGGTCCGCAAAGGAGCTGACGATGTAATTCTACGCCTGTCGAAATTGCCTGTGAAACTCACCATGACCACAAATGCAACAAGGCTTCACGATTTTGTTGATGTGTTGAAAGAGGCCAATATGCATTCGCTGAATATTAGTTTAGACACGTTGCAATCAGAGAAATTTAATCTTATTACAAGGCGCAACCAATTTGACCGCGTATTTGAAAACATTCATCTTCTCATAAGAAATAATTTTCTTGTAAAGGTGAATGTTGTAGTGATGAATGGGATGAACGATAATGAAATTAATGACTTTATCGAATGGACAAAAGATACGGATGTGCATGTTCGCTTCATAGAATTTATGCCATTTGATCACAATCGCTGGACGAGCAATAAGGTTTTTACCTGGAAAGAAATTATTGATGTAATAGAAAAGAAATATGACATCATCAGGTTAACTGATGATGTTCATGACACTTCAAAAAAATATACAATAGCAGGACACAAAGGAACCTTCGCTGTGATAAGTACTATGAGCTCCCCATTTTGCAGCGGCTGCAATCGCATGCGATTAACCGCAGATGGTAAAATGAAAAATTGCCTTTTCTCCGAAACAGAAACTGACCTGCTAACGGTATATAGAAATGGCGGCGATATTGTTCCGCTTATTTACGAGAGCATTCATTCAAAAGAAAAAGAACTCGGCGGCCAGTTCACCAAAGACTTTGAAAAAATTCATACCGAAGATTTGCATAACAGGAGCATGATTTCTATTGGGGGGTGATTTCTCCGAATCATAAAGGATTCAATTTTTTATTACGGTATAGCAGCATTCGTCAACTCATAAGATTTCTCCTGTCGTCGAAATGACGGAACCAGAAGTTTGCATGGCCAGAAAGACGCGTCATCGAATGCTAAGTAATTACCAATCTGCCCTTTAGCATCAGACATTCAAACCTTCTATCTTTGCAAAATGAAATACCAGGTTGGCGATACAGTGTTAGTACTTCATTCTAATGAAGAAGGTGAGGTGGTAGATATCATAAATGATAAAATGGTATTGATAGACGTAGGAGGGGTGAGGTTTCCCGTGTATATGGATCAAATTGATTTTCCATATTTCAAAAGATTTTCAGAAAAGACTTTTACATCCTCCGGTACGCTGGAAGCTAAGCCTGGCAGTGTACAAAGAAAAGAGAAAAAATATGTAGATGATATAAAAAAAGAAAAAGCCCCGTCCAAATATAAAGTAAGTGAAGGCGTGTGGCTGTCTTTTTTACCGGTGTTTGATAAAGATGTTTTCGATGATGATGTGGTAGAAAGTTTTAAAATTTATCTTATAAACCAAACAAGCGAGCCATACAATTTTACTTACCGGTTACACTTTTTAGGCAATGAAGATTTTAAGCTGACCAATACAATTTTATCTTTCAATGATTTTTACCTGCACGACGTGCCCTTTGAAGACATGAATGATGCGCCAAAGTTTGAATTTGATTTTTCTCTTTTGAATACAAACAAAAAGAAGGCAGATCATTTTGAAAGTTATTTAAAGATTAAGGCAAAGCAGCTCTTTCAAAAAATTGAAGAAATGAAAATGAAAAATGAACCAACATTTTCCATGTTACTTTTCAAAGATTATCCTGATAAAATTGAAGAAATAATCCCAGAGTATACTAACACTTATGGCCAGCTTTATGATGCTTCCAAAGTGCGGCAAAATCTTGAACCTGCACGTTCTGTAATTGACCTGCACATAGAAAAATTATCCACTGACTGGCGAAGGCTTAGCAACTTTGAAATGCTGTCGTTGCAGCTAAGCACTTTTGAAAAATATTATAACCTTGCGATCGCACACCATCAGCCAAATTTAATTGTAATACATGGCATTGGCACCGGTAAATTAAGAGAAGAAATACATGAAATCTTAAAACATAAAAGCGAAGTAAAAAGCTTTGTAAATCAATATCACCACAACTTCGGCTTCGGCGCAACAGAAATATTTTTTAAGTAATTTATCAATATTGTCTATTGCCCATTGCCCATTGCCCATTGCCCATTGCCCAGCCTCCCGATACGCTAACATGTTTACAAATCATGCCTCGGGAATCAGTTTCTTTAATTCTACTTTTAAATTTTCTATTCTTTTTTTCAATTTTACTGCATCTCTTTTTTTCGCCTGGGATAAAGCATCTGTCAATAGTTCCAGGTGTTCAATTTCGGCAAGCCTGTTCCCCTTCGAACCTGCCTTCGCCCAGGTACTTCTGTAAGAGAACAGCACGTCGTCCCAGGGCGCATCTTCATCATTACAAACAGGATCTGTTATCAGGCGGCACAAGTCTACATTCACTCTTTGCAACAGAAACCAGTAATCCATATTTCCAATATCCGGTTTCAGAGAATCTTTTATATTCTGTAATTGCAGGCTCACTTCATCTGCGGATGGAAGACTGTACTTTTCTTTACCATAGGAAATATTACTGCCCCATTTCCTGTTCCCAAGCAACACGAGTAAACTTTCTATTTCCAGCCAGTTAGAAAGCGCGTATGCGTCATTGTTATTTGCAGGAGAAGTATTGGCTTTCATATAAAAATATGCCGCAGCGGCCAGGTCAGTAATCTTCTGTTCCACTTTTGATGAAATAAAGGCCTTGCGTTTATGTGTGCTTCCCAAAAGGCTGAGCCGCTCTGAGGTTACACTAATATCGAGCAGCATGTGCAGCCCGGTAATTACTTCGCTCATTTCTTTTAAAAGCTTGCTGCGGTTGCCACCATTCATAAGATCATTCACATATTTTTTAGCCCTTACGTTACAATATTTTTCCAGCGTGCGTACTGAAAAATCTGCTTTTTCCATGGCCATAACCGCCTGAAATTTTGAAACAGCCATATCGTAATGATACATATCCGAATAAATAAATGCTTCCTCTTCTGTTATTTCAGCGTTGCGTAAACCGGCATTGTCAACGGCCTGTGCAATCGCTGTAAGCCTTTCGAGCAAATCAGTTTCATCATAATTGCCGAGGTCTATTTCATTATGTAAATTATGAAGCGCAATTTCTGCTTCTTCTGCAATCACATATTCAGGAGCGAATTTTTTATTTTGCTTCTGCCTGTTATCAAATTTATAAAACGGATCACCATAGCATTGGTATGCACCCCACGTATTATTAACGGTGTGGTATTTATCATAAATTGTTTTGCGGGCTTTTTGTACTGCATCTCCGAAGCCTGAACCTTCGAGCATGTTCTCATAAAATATTTTGGTGAAATCCATTGCCGCGGCATCATCTACTGCCCAACCGGCGACTACAACAGCCTTCACACCATTTTCTATAAGCTGTGTGCCGATGTTGGCTGCAAGCTTATACCTGCTCCTGTAAAGCTCTTCAGCCACTCCTTCAGTTTTACCAAGGAAACAACAATTCACAAATACGAGGTCCGGCGTCATACTCATTTGCGCAAGCTCCGCGGTGGTTAAATACACACCATTCCCAATCACCATTCCTGATGTTAATGGATCATCAGGGTTAAACATACCATGCCCCGCAAGATGAATTATTTTATAATCGTCAGAAAAGAGCGCTTTAATTATGTCAGGTGAAGAACCCCTGAGGATGAGTGTTGTTTGAAAGCTATTATCTTTCAATGCTGCTGATACCATTTCCGCTTCGTTATATGCACCCGGCAATTGAACTACGTATCCATCGAGAAACGGATCACCAACTACCAACGCATTATTTTTCGAAACCGTGTTGATAATGCCGCGATCATCTTGTGTGGCGAGCTGCCTTATCATTCCTGCGTTTATGCATAAGGGTTTGGCATCAGCAGATTTGTCCTGCAATAATTCCCACGGATATGAAGCAGTATTTTTATCGAGTATCCAGTTGATGTTGCATTGCCTTGAAAGTTGTTCTTTGAAATCATTAGGGATCATCAGTTCAAATATGGTTCTTGCCAACTCATGCGACCACATGTTTTTCGCTGAGATGTCCTCAATGATCTTTTCAATTATCTGCGGATTACTTTTCAACCTTCTTTGAATTTCTTTTGCTCCGCCGGTAGATGCATTAAAGAGCAGGTTGTTTACTTTAGATGTATCATTTTCTTTTTTCTCATATTGTACTGTTACCCTGTTCCACCAGCCGTCTGTTGTTTGCGATTGTATTCTTTTTTTAGAACCAAGCAGTATACGCATTTTTGGAATATTCTTTTTTATATTCAAAAACGTATTCTCTTCGCCGGCTATTTTATTTAAAGAATAAAAACAGCTTAATGCGGCATCTTCGTATAGTTCTACGAACTCAAGCAGTTGAACACTCTTGTAAGTTTCGGGCCTTATCTTTTTTATTTTTCTATTCGCATTCTGTACGCCCTGCATTATGGCCCGTATAGAATTTTCTATGGAAAGGCCACCGTACCCGCTTCCAATAATCAAAGAAGAAATTAATATGGCGCCATCTTTTCCTTTTAAATTACCGCCGCCATCTTTTCTGCATTCATTTAGAAGAAATTTGCATACGCCTTGCTCTACAGTTTGTGTTAGCTGGTAAGCGGTAAAAAAACCTGTTTCGCCCAAGCCTACGATTATGGCGCCGTTGAAATCATTTTTGTTTTTACCAAAAATCTCACTGCTCCCGATATCGCCTGGATAGATGGATAATTTGTGCATTTCAGAAAGAGCAAAACCCATGTTTTGATCAATCTGTTTTTCCGCATTTAAAATTCCATCGTTCCAAAAATGCCCCGCAAGTATAGGTCCTGCTGCATACCTGAGATCGCCATTGCTTACAGAAACACGCAGCGGCGTTTCCTCTGTCGTTTCTGGCATAGGGGAATCCAATCCTAACAGCGTTTTGGTTACGCCCTCTGATGAAATGTCAAAATCCTGGTGTTGAGGAGTTACGAAAGTTTTTTCAGCGCCTCTTATCTCCGGCCTTGTTTTGCTTAAAGTGATGGTAGATCCTGTGGCGATAATATCAGCAATGCCCCTGAATATAGTGGGCTCGTTTGCAAGTGAGCCATGCGAAACATTTACATAATACACAGAGTTGTTTTCAATCATCTTCTTAGGAATGCCACTTTCCCATGTTACGCTTTGATCGCCTTCTGCAGTGCTTAACAGAATCAATTCTTTTCCCCTGTTTGTTTCATCAACTCTATAGCCACAGGGCGTGGAAGGATCTTTGCCGGCAATGTATATGATGTTAGAATAATTAATATTATCCATTGAGGCGAGAATATTATCCCGGTACTTTTCAAATTCTTTTAGGTCGGCAGGCTGCGGCAATGGCCACTTTCCGAGAGGCTCACTCATCTTTGTCCATGTATCATTTGCTGCAAAATTATTATCGCTGTCTGTTGTAAGCGGTAAGAGGCTAAGCAGCCCGGGCATTTTTGAAAACATACCTAATAAATCTTTCTTGGTATGGATTATATCAATCTTACTCAGTTTGTCTATGATAGAATCTTTTCCCATAAGTACCGCCGGGATCCTAAATGAGCCGCCCAACGGTGCGCCAAGAAAAACCAATTTAAACCCGGTGGAAGCGTTCAGCTTTTTCCATGTTTCATCATAGTTAATTATAAAATCCCGCACAAGCACGCCACCCATTGAATGCCCGATTATTTTTATGGGTTGATGATATGCCAATAATTCATTGATCTTATTATTAAAGAGTGCGGCACCTTTATTAAGTTGTAATCTCCAGTCAAAAGGAAAAGTTACCACGTCATATTCGGACGAAAGAAATTTTACCAGCTTTTCATAAGATGTTTTTATAATAGACGATGCCTTTATGTTAGTATATTTTATGTCTAATTTTTCAAGGCCGCCACTAAGAAACTTCAGGTAATTAATCCAGATGGGATGTTCACTATCCGAAAGATTGGAACCCATAATACCGGGAAGTAAAACAACGATGGGCTTGGTGCCTGTTACTGTATTGCTGAATACCGCCCCGCCATCAAGATTCAGTAAGACGTTCCTGTCTGTCGCGTTAAGTGAATCCTGCTGCAGGAAGCTGAAACCCGTAACCAATGCGGTGCCGGTTGATTTCAACGCTGTCATTATCCCATCATTTGTTTTTTTATTTTTGAAATAATGAAAGTGGTCTACATCTGTTGCATCATCAAAAAGATACTGCACCTGTGCTTGTCTTTTAGACCCGTAGTACATTGATTTTGTATTTACAACCAGGTCATTATCTTTTAAATAAAACAACTTGCTTACAATTATCAGCAGCGCTTTCAGGTTAAGTTTTGTCTGGCAATTACCTGATACTACCAGTAACGGCTGATCGAGAATTACATTAGAGGCCGGGCTATTAAGCACTTTAATAAATGGAGAGTCAGGGTTCATCGCTTCGAGGCCGGGAAGAACATCTACTTCATTTTTGCAATCAATA
The DNA here is from genome assembly GCA_030946565.1 of Bacteroidota bacterium. Next base: position 6,743 of record JALYYM010000686.1, read on the forward strand.
ACTGTTGAGATAAGATTTTTAAAAGCATTGTAAACAGGGCTTGCAATAAGGCCGCCCGCCATACCTATCAGGTTAAAGGTGACATTAAAAAAATGATCCATCCTGTTTGAAGCCAGTGTGGTACCCTGGGCAGGGCAGGCAACGCGAATAAATTTATTAACGATGATCTTTTTATTGGCGAGTTCTGCTTTGATTGCATCAATGTTATCAAGATCATTTTTCCTGTTATCCGCTTTTTTTAAATACTCAATTTCATTATCATCAAACCCTTTTATGTTTTCATTTGTATTGCAGAAACGGGCAAGCGTATCTCCCACCAGGCCACCACGTGAATGGCTGATGATGTCGAACGAAATATTTTGTGGCAATTGTTTTACCATGTCCAGCACATTCTGTAATGGGCTCTTGGTAAGGCTTTCGTGCTGAAAAGCTAAAACGTTAGCGCCATAGGTATCATGTATATATTTCCATAAATCAGTGTTTACTAATTCACCAAATGAACTTTTGGTTGAGGACGCTGTGCCATGCAGAAATAATAAATAGTGTGTGTTAGTAAGAGAAGGCGTAAAAGGTTGTAATTGAAAATTTTCATCTAAACGGTATAAGCCACTGGTGTTTTCCAGTTGCTTTTTTTCGAAATCTGCGGCAACATCGTGTACTTTTTTATCAATAGTTTTTTTTGCGAAAATGTTCAATCCCTTTAGCAAAATGCTGCCGGCTATTCCTCTTTCCACATCAGTGCTCACGAGCGCTACGGGTACTTCGAAAACCGGGTCACCTGAGCGGTTTACTTTTGACGCACCCGGAAAAACTTCATCAATGGTATCTGTATTACAATACCAGGTTGTGTCATCATTAAAAACCAATTCTACCAAATCATCTTTTTCGAGCGGCACATCATGCGTTTCGGTAAGGCCTCTCACACTGCCGCCAATGGTGTATGATTTGCGCAATGTGATGATGTCTTCTGCAGATGATTCATTTACAGGAACAGTTTGCTCGGTTCCTTTTATTACCATGTTCTGAACTCTCATTTGGGGTTGTGTTTATTTTGAAAAAAAGAATACGCTTTAAAATAATTAATAAGAATACGATTAATAGCCGGGGGCATTTTCCAAAGTATGGTTACAAACAACAATGTTATTTGGTAAAACTATTCAAGATTAGCAAATTGGTTAGTCAAAAAGAATTGGACAATAAAAAGAAAAGTTTGCGCACTACATTACCTGATCGGTGGAGATGCATTCCAGTTCACCGTCTCGTTACCGTTTGTCTTTTTCACGTACTTATAATATCCGCCATAGTAAGTACATATCTTAATAAAATAATTGCCTTCAGGTAAATCAGGAAAAATGTAATGCCCGTTTGCATACATTGCTTTCGTACCTACCGCGCTTATTTTTCTTTCATTGCAATTTATCTCGTACAACTTAGCCTCCTTAATGATTTCCTTATTGGTCTTAATGTCGGGTATAATATATACCGTCAAATTGCCCGGCGCCTGCATATAATTTTTAACCGACGGGCCAAAATGCAGGTCTAACATGAGACTATTAGTGTAAACCTTTTCAGCTTCTGTAGGTTTTGGATAAGGTGGATGCCACTGTATTTTATACACGTTGAATGCCTGCCACAAAGAATCATATCTTTTTTGAAGAGAAATAACATCCTGGTTTTTTTCAAGAATCAGCGATCGAAAATTGCTAAGTTCTGCGCTTAGTTTTATTGAAGCACTCTGAATTGAATCAACCCTGTCTTTATAAATCTTTGAATCAGCAAGCTGCGCATTTTGCAGCCCAACGATATGTTTTAGTCCGTCGTATTGCTTTTTTAAATCTTCCAGCGCTGTACTATCAGCCTTATAAGCATTGCTGAGACTATCACTTAATGAATCAGGGCGATTTTTTGGCAACAAATTTTTATTGCCACCGTTTGCATTGACTGAATTGTTTTTTATTGCAAGCAAAATACCATTCAACTTGAGAGAATCTTTTTGAATCTGGCGGTTTAAATTTTTGACGGTTTCTTTTGCTGCCTTCTCTTGTGCGAGAGCTATGTTTCTTTGATAATAAGCATATCCTAAAAAGCCAAGACCCAATAATATCATCGCGATGATTATAGTTTTTGCTTTTTGCCTTGCTTTTTTTCGCGCCTCTATCAAAGCAATCTTTTGCCTTCGTTTCTCCCGGTCAGCTTTTATAATAGGCGCCAATACATCATGGGTAAGTTCAACTGCTTTGCCATCATCACGCACAAAATACTTTGTCTTTAATACTTCAATACCCGGCCTTATATTTTCATCATATTCAGTTGGCGCATACTTCGTGCGGTATCCTTCACTGGTGATCAATTTGTCTTCAACAAAAACTTTCACCGGATTTTCAACCAGCGCCTTTCCATTCTCTGCAGGCGGGCGGCCAACTGCATCATAGCTTTCATTTAATACCTCGT
>JALYYM010000706.1 GCA_030946565.1 Bacteroidota bacterium
TCTTTACACATACTTCAATTGTAATTTCTTTTCGGAACATCATCGTGATCCTTTTGATCGTTATTTAATAGCTGCTGCTGATTTTGAGCAGGCAGCTATAATTACTAAAGACGAAAAATTTCAATTATATAAAAGCAGAATTAAAATTGTCTGGTAAACTATAGTGGGATATAATCTTAATGCACTATCTGATTGATATTTTTAACTACCTAACTCTTTTTCCGCCACACCCTCTACCAATTTATTCAGCGTTAACCCCTGCACAATCACAGAAAAAATTACAATAAGGTAACATACAGAAAGGATGATTTCTTTATAATGTGATGACGGAAGCGACAGAGCCATGGCAACAGAAATGCCACCGCGTAAGCCAGCCCAGGTAAGAATGAATAAATTATTTCTCTTGGTTTTCTTTCCAAGTAAAAACAATGCGGGCAGTGTAACACTTAGAAACCTTGCTATTAAAATGATAAATATTGACAGTATTCCTATTAACCAATAATTTTTGATGAAAGGAAGCAATATCAATTGAAGGCCTATCATTACAAATAAAATAGTATTCAGCACTTCGTCTATAAGCTGCCATATCTGGCCTAAAAACTTTTGGGAATTAGTATTTTTTCCAAAGCTTTTATTGCCAATAACAAGCCCACAAGTAATCGCAGCAAGCGGCACAGAAGCATGGAATTTTTCAGCAATTAGTGATATTCCTAAGATAAGGCCTATTGAAATTAAAAATATTGTTTGAAAATCATTAATAGATCTTATAAGCCTGAAACCAATGTAACCCACGACAAGCCCAATTATAATGCCTCCAACAACTTCATGGGCGAAAAGGCTTAAAATAAATGAGGCAGAAATATTAGCATCAGCTCCATCAGTTATACCTAATAAGACAACAAACAGAATTAATCCTATCGCGTCCTTAAACATAGATTCGCCTCCAATAATTGTTTCAAGGCGTGGCGGAATTTTTGACTTTTTGAGAATAGCGGCAACTGCTATAGGATCGGTAGGAGAAATAATGGCTCCAAATAGAAAACAATAGATTAATGGCATCTCGATTTTTAATAGAAGGCATATCCAAAAAAACAAGAACCCGACAATTATTGTTGAAAGGGTTACCCCTACTGTGCTTAGTATAATAATGGCAAGTTTAAGTTCTTTTAATTTCTTATAGTCGAAATGAAGAGCAGTAGCAAAAAGCAGGAAGCCAAGCATTACATCCAGCAACAACTTTGAAAAATCGATACTGTTAGCGAGCGAAACAATTAAACCGGATTTTTGATCGCTAACTTTTCCTATGATTAATAACACCAATGAAACAACCACAGATATCGTCATTACGCCTATTGTGCCAGGCAGCTTTATAATTCTTTGATTTAGGTAAGAGAAGGTGGCGCTTATAATTATGAGAAGTGTTATTACCGTTAATATATTCATTTCAACAATTATAATTGTGGGAGCCTGGTTACCATGCAATGCAACGTTACAGATAAATCACAACTAATATTTGTTGCATACGCGGGCCAACTGAAATATACTCTCTATTACTTTATCAAAATATCTTTCTGTGTTTTACTTAAGATGTTAGCAGGTGAAGCAGTATGGATGATTTGCGAGGTGCAATTAGTAAAATATGATTGTTAGCAAAAACTGAATAATAGCCCAGGAAGAATAATAAAAAGCGCCCTGCTCAAAATTAGCAGGGCGCTTTAATTTTTATGCATCAACTCAATGTCGCCTCCATTGAAATATCCGTGTGTAATAATTTAGAGACAGGACAATTTTCTTTTGCATCCTTTGTACACTCTTCAAATTTTTCTTTACTGATGTCAGGGATTTTTGCCGTAACAGCGAGGTGCGATTTTGTAATAGCGCCATCTGCTAAAGTGATGTCGCATTTCGTTTCAATTTCATCCGCAGTAAAGCCGGCCTCCTGTAATACAAAACTCAGCTTCATGGTAAAGCAACCTGCGTGTGCAGCCGCTATAAGCTCTTCGGGATTCGTTCCCGGCCCATCTTCGAATCTTGATTTGTAAGAATATTGTGTTTTATTAAGCACTGTACTTTGCGTGCTTAGTGTGCCTTTTCCTTCCTTGCCTGATCCCTGCCATACGGCTGTTGCATTTCTTGTCATGATTTTAATGTTTACTGGTTATTAGTTAAATTGTTTATTAGTTAAAAAGTTAATTGGTTTATTAGTTGATTCGTTAACAAGTTAATTCGTTTATTAGTCATGAGCTCTTATCGCTATTAGTCAGTCAATCTTTCAATCTGTTTTGTTACCCCCTTCGGGGAATAGGGGGCTGCATCACTCCGGAAATTCCGATGATGGTACTCTCACAATTCCCCTGCCATTTATCAAATGCCACGTCTTAAAATCCTGCGGTGCATCCAGCCCGTCTCCATCAAGTATGTGCGTCCTCGTTCTTATTCTTACGGGCTTATCTGTATAAAATTCCTGGCCTGTTCTTGCCCTGTCCCAATATAGTTCATCGCAATACAACGTGTCGCCTTTTACATTAAAAACAACTACGCTATCCCTGAGAAAAACTTTGCTTTCCGTTTCCATATACCGGGCATAATGCGCATCCATTTTACTTTCAATCTGAAGTGAGTCATCATAAAAATCAGCGTGTACTGTTTTAGTAAATTCCAGGTAAGGAGGGATCGTGTCCTGGTGACGCAACATAAGTGGCGCGGTAAGTTTTGCTTTCGTTTTAGCACCAAGGCTATAAATAATGTCTACACCTTTTGCTTCTTCCACGCCGGTCCCCCTGGAGTTTAGTTCCTTAAAGGCTTCCGGTGAATTCTCACAGCTGTAAACAAAAAAGCAGCCTATGATAAGAGCTGCTTTTGTTACGCCTGTAAAAAAGTTATTGTAATTCATCCTTCACTTTAAAACAAAATTCATTAAAACAAAACTTGTCACTACCTAACCGGCTACAACAAAGTTAATTGAATTTGCGCCTGAGAAACCAAACATCGCCTAAAGCAAACCCCAGGCTTAGCCTAACAATATTTTCTTTTATATTATTGCTGCTATTGCCGCGGTTACCATACTCAATGCCAACATTCATTATACTGTATTGAGTTTCATAAAAGCTGCGTTTTAATTTCAAAGGAAAACCTGCGCCAGCTGATATGGTATAAAAAGGAAGATTATTGTTGTTCAGGGAAATGTAATCCCGGCCAAAAGAAACGCCTGCCCGATACTTCACATAACTAAAATAAGATTTGGCGCCTGTTGTTGCAGGATAATATTGAAAACCAACTTTCGCAATCCAGCTATTAGACACAAGATCTTTCTGATCAAAAAATCTGTAATTGTCCCATTTACTGGTTTCAAAATCTGCCCCCAACAATAGATGAGTTTTCTCAAGGGTAAATCCTCCGCCGAAAGTTGCCGGTAATACTACTGTTCCTTTTTGCCCGCTATTTTCATACACGCTATCAATCTTGGTAGGCGCACCGGTAGTCCCATCGTAACTAAAAGTGTTTACGGTATAATCTTTTTTGCCACTAAAATTTTGCTGAAGATTACCATAACCACCAATCCTAACAATGCCATCTTTTATTTTTATCGCGTATTGAAACCCCGCATTTAAAAACACTCCGCCATATAGAGTCTTTGTATTGTACTCCGCTCTGTAATAATCAATTGAATCAATAAAGACCAGCTTCGTATCGTAATTTTTTTCACCAAATAAATAACCGGTATTAAAACCGATACTGAAGTTTTTTATTTTTAAAGCGGAGCCAATATAGGCTTCATTAATTCCCCCGCTTCCTTCGTAAATGCTTGCAATGCTATCTATAGAATTACGCGTGATCGCATTTATTTTATAGTTGATCTTACTAATAGGTTTTAGTCCAAATGAAAGTCCCCAGGAAGTCTTGTGTGCCTCTGCTTTTTTATTTCCGCTCAGCAAAGGAAAGCCCACTTGCAGGTAAGAAATGATTCCATTATTTGACTTATAGGTGCCCAAAGGATTCTGGCTTTTTATAACTCGTCCATCATACTCCACGCCCACATCAAGTGTGCTATAGACAAGGTTACTATATGAGGCTGGGTTTACCGTATTGATAGTTGCAGGATCTGCAATACCGGCTGCTATTCCACCCATTCCGCGGTTAAGAATATTGCCTGCAGGAACAAGGTTGCCAACTCCGTAACGTGAATAAGGCGAATTTTCCTGGGCAATACAAAACAAAGGCAGGGCGGCAAGTAATAAGCAGGTAAGTTTATAGTTTGGTTTCATTATTATATTCGCTAATAGCATAGAGTCCTTTAAAGATCAGTTGAGGGTCGGCAAATATCTTGTTTTTAAGGAGATGGGCAAAATAGACAGCATCACCACCGGTTAAAAGCACGTTAAAGTTGCTGAATTTACTTTCATATAAATTAATTACTCCGTCAATTTCTGTAGTCATTCCTAATAACACTCCACTCAAAAGGTTGGTGCGTGTGTCATAGCCGATCAGGGGAAAATTCAATCCAACGGGCAAGGGTTCGGGTTTAATCAACGGCAGCATTGCCGTATAATCGTGCATTGCTTTGAATCGCATTTCCATGCCGGGAGATATACTGCCGCCAAGAAAACTGTTGAATTTGTTTATGAAATTGAATGTGATGCATGAGCCCAAACCTATTACGAGGTTATTTTTTCCATTGAAAAAATACACCGCGGCGGCGGCCAAAGCGAGCCTGTCTGCTCCTATAGTTTCAGGCTTGCCGACCGGGGTTGTGAAAGGTAATTTGCTTGCTGATGAAAGTTTATGAAACTGGGTTTCAGCTGATAAAATTTTTTCGACGTCAGGGTTGTGATCAATTACAGAAGAGAGTATTGTTTTCGACGGATGATATTTTTCAAGCAGCTCTTTAATTGTTTCCGGATTGCTATCTTTCAGCGTTAATACTTCTTTCAATTCATCTTGTTGGAAGCGGCCACACTTCAGGCGGGTATTTCCAAAATCAAAACAAAGAGTTTGCTTATTCAAATTATTATATTTCCGGGTAATGTTGGCGATAGTAAGATATTCGAAAAATGAAGTTCTGCCTATTTCTGATTGAAAGCAAAAGACGAACTTATTAAGGATAAAACTAATGATGGCGAGATTGATAATGGATTATACTTTTATCGCTTTGCTGAAGGCCAATTTACTTGTTGACTTAAAGCTTTCTGTTGCCTGCGCTTAAAGTCTTCTATGGCTTTTTTCAAATCTTTTATTTATTGCTGTTTGTTTTGTAAATATTTTTCTGATAAGTCAAAACGTACTTTGCGCATAAACCCGACTGCATGAAATTCATTTTCAACTGTTCTATTCGTCTTCTCCATATATTACTTCTTTTGGTGTTTTTATGTCAATTGTTTGATATCCAAATTTAAGATTTATTGCATTGTAATTTTTGCACTCATGATATATTTAAGCCGCTTAAATTTTTAAAATGCCCATTCAGTTTTATTTTTTCCTTTAATGATTCCATCTCTGCTACTACGGGAAGTACTTTTGCCAAATGCCTTTTTAAATATTCTTGTCTTTGTAATTCATTGGTAAGTGCAAGCAATTCATATTCTCCTTCAAGTGTTAGGCCCGCGTGATGTGCGACGTCATAACTCCATAGATCATTTTCATTTTTGGCAAAGGGCCTTTTTACATTAAGTAGCCTGTGCAATTCTTTGATGGCAACGATTACTGTATCCATAATTCTCCGTTGGCCATGTTTTACATTTTCAAGGTAACTCACTATTGCTCCGTTGTACAGTTTTTCAGGCACGTCTTTTATTATTTCTAATATTCTTATAATGCCAAGGCCTTTTGTTTTAATATCCATCTCGCCATTCTCATAAGTTTGCGAAATTTCTGTGATCTCTACGAGACCACCCAACTCACTTAATTTATTGTCAATTACTACAGGAATACCGAAAGGCTTTTTGCCCTGGTAACATTCATTTACTAATTGCTTATACTTTGGTTCAAAAATATGCAGGTTTAAATTTTCACCGGGGAACACTACAATCGCTAAGGGAAAAATAGGAACAAAGTTGGTCATAGATTATTTCTTTAATAATATTTTCATCGTTACAGTCTGCAAAAATAAAGATTCATGAACGCATATATCTTCCGGAAATTTGATAATTAAAAAAGACTACTTGGAATAATTTAGAAGGCTAAAAAATCTTTTTGCATAATAATTTCAACTCAATTAAGCGGGTTTCAATTTTATTACCAAAGCCCGGAAGAAACACATCATTTCGTACGAAAACTGTATCACTTTTATCTTTATACCACACTATATAATTTTCCTTTTCCATCCATTTTTTTATTTCATTTATAAAAGGATTTGTATAATGTTTGCCGTGCGTTTCAACAGAAATAATAGCCGGGCGGCTTTTTAAATGCTTGATCACATACCATTCGCATCCTTCTACGTCAATACTAAGCAGGTCAATTGTGCCATCATCAATATCAGAAAAAACTACACAAGGAACTTCAAAAGTATTTTCCTCACTCACCTTGTATTTATCATTTACAATTGCCGGGCTGGATTGCAATGCAGTAACGAAAGTAGATGCAGCCGCTTTTGATATTTGTATGGTGCCATTAAAATCCCAAATGGCCATGGGATATAACCGGATATTATAATTTTTAAAATAGTCTTTTATCTTCTCAGCGGTTACGGTATCTGCTTCTACAAGTGTGGCCCGCAAACCGTCTTTTATAAAATCAATGATGTTGGAAGTCTCAGGAAGATATACGCCTACTTCGCATACATGATGAAATGTCAGATTCTTCTTTTTAAGTTTCCTGTATATTTCTTTTTGCGGGGCGCTATTCATATTAATACTTCTAAATAAAAATTAAAGATTACTAAATTTCATATTAACACAGGCCTTATCCAAAGCTTCTTTGATCCATGCCGGCGGCACTTCTTTTATACAATGGCAGGGAATTTTATTATTTCTGCAATCAGTACATTCTTTATTCAAAACAAAAAACTTTGCTTTTTTTCCGACAGGCGCCCACCGCCCGGGATGGATTGGCCGCATGGGTGCAAAGATCCCAAATGCATATTTGTTTAACGCGGCAGCGATGTGGAGCGGGCCTGTGCTGTTTGCCACCAGCCCATCACAATGATTAATAAAAGAAATAAATTGATCAAGCCCGATCTTTCCCGAAATGTCAATCACCTTATCTCCAACAGCGGCTAACAATGGCAGCAGCAATACATGCTCCTTTTCTGTACCGGAAATAAAAATTTGGTATCGTTCCATATCAAGAGACCGGATAAGCGAAATAAAATTATCTATCCCCCATTCGCGTGCGCTTCCCTGCGATTTTGGATGAAGGATGAGATTAAATTTTTCAGGGTGAAGAAGCTGCGAAAACTCGGGCAACAACGGTTCTATTTTTTCCAAACCAAATGAGCCGGCAATTTCCTCAAGCGAAAATATTTTTTTAATGCCAAGAGGTTCAAGCAATAGTAAGTTAAGCTGGGCTTCATGCAGCGTTGAATTTTTTCTGCTAAGCTTTACCAGTTTATTGCAGGTGAGCCAATGATATAACCTGTTGGTAGTGCCAATACGCAAAGGAATTGCAAGCTGTTTTGCTTTTTTTGCGATAGCGGAAACGGGAAAGACATGCAATATTGCTGCTGGCTTTTCATTGCAAACACACAAATTTTCTTTGTTTAGGAAATCACTTATATCAATAAATTCATCAACATATTTACACGCATTTATAACCGGCTTCGTATACGGCCTTCCTATAAAACCAATTTTTATTCCAGGGAAAAAATCTTTTAAAACTTTTGCCACAGGCAATGTTAGTATTACATCCCCGATGCTATCCGTCCGGCTTATGATGATATTTTTGGGTATATAATTCAATGAATTTTTATAAGCTGCAGTGGAATAATTTTATTCGATGCAGGTAAAAATAGCAAATTCCTGTTAGTAGGTTTATTGATAAACGATCACTAAAATCATATCTTTAATTTAACCGCATGCTTCATATTTCAAAAGAGTAACGATGAATTTATCAGTGGGAATAATCACCTTGAATGAGGAGAAAAATTTAGATAGGACCTTGCAATCTGTCAAGGCTATAGCAGACGAAATAATAATAATAGACAGCGGCTCAACCGATAAAACTTTTGAAATAGCACAGAAACATAATGCAAAATTTATTTTTCATAAATGGGAAGGCTTTGGCAAGCAAAAAAACTTTGCAATAGAGCAATGCTCCGGCGAATGGATACTCCTTATTGACGCCGATGAAGTGTTATCTGAAGAACTCATCAATAGAATAAAATTTATCAAGGAAAATGAAATTGAAAAAAAAGTATTTAAAATAAACAGGTGCTCTATTTGCTTTGGCAAGTTGCTAAAGCATGGCGGGTGGAGCAATCAGTATGCTATAAGGCTTTGGAAGAAAGGCGCAGTTATGGTAAATGACAACCTGGTACACGAAGAGTTTTTGACAAAAGAAGAGATTCATAAAATCCCTGAAAAAATTTATCACTACACATATAATACCCTTGACGATTATTTTGTGCGATTCAATAAATACACTACCCTTGGGGCGCAGGAATATTTTAAAAGAGGCAAAAAAGCGTCTACGCTTAAGATAGTTTTTAACCCTATCTATAAATTTATAAAAATGTATATTATAAGGCTTGGGTGCCTGGATGGAATAGAAGGTTTCACGTTAGCTTGTGCAAGCGCCATGTATTCGATGGTTAAATATTTTAAGTTAAGAGAAATGTATAAAACAGGCGCCTACAGCGATACGAGCGGGCAATAGTTTATTTTCTTTAAATATGAAAAGTAGAAATTTACCAGGCCAAGCAGATGCTTAATCATAGCCTTATGGATCAATTTTCTTTTTTAATGAAAAATATCAATGCCTTATCCGGGGGCAATTTCCTAACGCTGGCCCGCACCATTTCATTAATAGAAAATGAAGTAGAAGGCTATGAAAATTTTATGGCGCAACTGCCCTTTTCTTCCACGCCAATAATTGGAATTACAGGCGCTCCAGGCTCGGGCAAAAGTTCGCTGGCTGATGCCTTGATTGGTGAAATAATAAAAGAGAAAAAAAAAGTGGGCGTTATATGCGTTGATCCTTCCTCTCCATTTAATAAAGGCGCATTGTTGGGTGACAGAATAAGAATGGGGGAATGGTACAATCACCCGGATGTATTCATTCGCTCATTAGCAAGCAAAGGTTCTTTAGGTGGGCTCCATCCAAAAATTATCGAAATCACCGATGTGATGAAAGCGGCAGGCTTTGACTACATAATTATTGAAACAGTTGGCGTTGGCCAAAGTGAAGTTGACATAGCTGCGCTTGCAGACATTACAATCGTGGTGTTGGTGCCGGAGGGAGGGGACATTATTCAGACTATGAAAGCCGGTGTAATGGAAGTTGCAGATATTTTTGTAATTAATAAATTTGACCGGCCGGATGCCGAAAGTTATTATAACAACCTTATGCAGATGCTTGCGCCTGCATTTCATAATTCGGCTAAAGAAATTCCTGTGATAAAAACCATCGCTTCACAAAAAAAGGGAATAGAGGAGCTTTATAATAAGATTGTAACTGATGAAATTAACCCGCCTTCGGATAAAAAAGCTAACCTAATATTTGAAAAGGCCTGGTCTATTATTCAATCAAAAAGAATGAGAAATATCAATAAGGAAGAATTGAAAAGAAACTTATTAGAAGCTATTTCAAAGCCGGAATTCAACCTATATCGATTTGCGGAAAAAAATCCCTGAAAAGAAATCAGGATGCCCGGTTGCTCTTCCACCACTTATACCCAACCACGCCAATAGCTACATAAGGAACAAGCATTATGTAAATTATACCAGCGTTAAATCCTTTTGCCGGCTT
>JALYYM010000715.1 GCA_030946565.1 Bacteroidota bacterium
AATAGCTTTCTGGTGTTTCGGGATAGCTGCCCGGAATTACCCTTCCGCCTACAAATATATCAGGGTAACCGTCTCCGTTAGTATCTGCTACCCTTACGCAACTTGTGCTTGTATGCATCTCAGGCAGGGCATCAGCGCTTTTGGCAAAATTTCCTTTACCATCGTTGAGATACAATCTATCCTGCAGGAGCGGGTCACCAGGCATGTAATTATCGTATCCTCCACTGCATACATATAGATCCAAAAAGCCATCGCTATTGGCATCAAAGAATACCGCATCCACATCTTCACTCATTTTATCTGTATCAAATGCGGGCTCAGTCTTTTTGATGAACTGCCCATTCTTTTGTTGCAGGTAGAGTATGCCAGGTTGGCCATTTCCACCGCCGGCAAATATATCTTCCAGGCCATCGCCATTTACATCTGCTTTTGTAAGGCAGGGGCCAAAGAACGACATTGGAGTTACCATTAACGACTGACGTAAAAAATCATTGGTAGTGTTAGATGAATCCATAAAGTTTACCGGCGATTTCACTTCCGTGAATATCGTTGGAAGCCGATTGGGTATTTTGTGAATGGAGCCAGCATTTTTTTCAAATAAAGTTATAAGCTGGCCTGCCTTAATGTTTTTCAGAACTTGTTGCTTTCCAGTGGGCCATATTATTGCAAGAGAGTCAATCTCTTTGTTATCGCCTAATCCAAAATGCAATACCGGGGATACACTCGATTGAAATCCCCGCGAAGGCATTTGCTCAAGATATTGTTGCTTGCCGTTTGCATAAATAATTACTTTAGCGCCGATGCCTTGCGTATTACCGGTAGAGCCTTGTAGCGCTATTTCCAGGTAATTATTTTTAGATTGTTTGTTGGTTTCATTTTCATAAATAAAGGCAGGTTGGTTAATATTATTAATTATTAAATCTAGATCACCATCATTATCTAAGTCAGCATACGCAGCGCCGTTACTATTTGAAGGAAGATTTATTCCCCACTGTTTACTCACGTCACTAAAAGTAAGGTCTCCGTTATTTTTAAATAAATAATTAACGACATTGGAGGCAGGCATGCTATCTATTAGCGTAAGCACATCACTTTTTTCCAGCCTTTGCGTGCTCTTTATAAAGTTATTCATGTACTTAATAAAATCCATATTGGTATAATCACGCAGGTAACCATTGGTTACTAAAAGATCTTTCCAGCCGTCGTTATTATAATCTGCGAACAAGGGAGACCAGCTCCAGTCAGTATTTGATATGCCCGCTAATTGCCCCGCTTCGCTGAAAGTGCCATCGCCATTATTTAGCTGCAACATATTGCGCATGTACTGGTAGTAAAATCCTGACTGCAGGGCCAAATTAAATTTGCCATAATTATCTGGTGACACTAATAACTTTTGCCGGTGATTATCTTCGGGCAACATATCCAGCGTAAAGACGTCGGGCAGGCCATCATTATTTACATCCGCCACATCGTTGCCCATAGAAAATTCGCTGGTGTGCCCAACACTTTTTTGCAGTACATTTGAAAAAGTGCCGTTATGGTTATTGATGTATAAATAATCAGGAACTGAATAATCGTTTGAAATATAAATATCCTGCCAGCCATCACCATTCAAATCCGCAATACCGGCGCCGAGCCCATACGTTAAGGCTGAACTGCTTAATCCCGTTTTTTCTGTTATATCCGTAAAATGGTTTTTTTCATTTCTGAACAACCTTATGCCCGTTTCTGGATTCGATTGTTTTAGAATCTTAGCCGTAATTGAATCATCGAGTACCGGCAAAGAATTAGGATTATGATTTAAGAGCAACAGATCCAAATCTCCATCATGGTCGTAGTCAAAAAAATAAGCCTGCGTGGAATAAGCGGAATCTGCCAATCCATATTGCTGCGCCTGCTCGCTGAAATGCGGGATGCCGTTGGCATCATTTCCCTCATTGATAAATAACTGGTTCATTCTTTTTGCAGCAGGCAATTTACCAGAGTAACAAACATAAATATCAAGCTTTCCATCACCGTTTACATCCGCCATTGTTACCCCGGTTTTCCAGGGGCCATCGCGTCCCTGAACGTTAGCGGCTGTGGTAATATCCTGGAATTTCATCCCGCCCTTATTGAGGTATAATTTATTTGAAGCCATGTTCGCAACAAAATAGATATCCTGCAGGCCATCGCCATTTACATCTCCGGCCGCAACACCTCCGCCATTATAAAAATATTCATACAACAACACGTTGGTATTGGCGCCTTCGGTAATGGTGTTATTAAAATCTATGTGAGTAGTTGCAGGAGGTAATAAATTAAAAAGATGTGGCGCCGCCGGCGGTTCGGTGATTTTTTCTGATGACTTATTTTTACAACACAAAAGAGTTGTTATTAAAAATACTCCTGTAAAACAGATAAAAACGTTTTTATGCAAAATCTTTATTTGAGTAAAATTAAAAAACCTATGCCTGCACTTTCATTGCAAAGTACAAGCATAGGTTAAGATACTATTTATTTAATTTTTACTGATATCCCGGGTTTTGAATGAGCTTATTATTTTTAGTCATTTCATCTAAAGCTATCGGGCGGAAATACATCTTATCAATCCAGGTTCGGTCCTCCAGCGAATTGTCAACAAAGGGTACATAATGATAAGTATATTTAGTTACATCATGATGGTATGGTACGGGTGCGGTGGCGCCCGGCTTAAGAATACCTGTAACATTTATGAATTTCAGCTTCTGTCCCAGTGTCTGGTCTGCAATCATCCACCTTCGGGCATCGTGGTAGCGTTGCTCTTCAAACACCATTTCAATTCTCCGTTCATTTCTATATTCATCACGAAGAGCCGTGCCGGCAAGGGTGATTGCAGGCATGCCCGCACGAAACCTTATTTTGTTTAACCAGATCAGCGCTTCAGCATCTTGTCCTAATTCAATGGAGGCTTCCACATAATTTAGTACGGCTTCAGTATAGCGGAAAAATGGATAAGGAATAAATTGCCGTGTATTGTTATCAACTATTGCAGGGTCAGGGTCTATGAATTTACGCATGTAATATCCGGACCAGGAAGCGTTCCAATTTTCAATTGTACTCTGCCTCGTGTCGAGGCCTGCAAGAAAATTGCCGGGAGTTGACTCGTAAAAACCGGATTGAATTTCATTGGCGGGATCTACATTTCCAGAAATTTTATCACGGGGTTTCCATTTGGCTCCGTCATATAAAATGGATGCATAAAGCCTGGGATCACGATTATCATAAGGTGCTGCAGCTTTAGTTGGATCTGACCAGCTAAATTTGGTGCCATCCATCATTTCATAATCATCCACCAATTGTTCGATAGGCACATTGCCCGCCCAATTATGGTAGCCATTCGGGCCGTTATCTAATCCCACGGAGGTGGCATCCCCACCTGGGCCGCCTGTATATAAGTCAGGTGAGAATTGACGCATAAAGATTAATTCGCTTGATGCAGCAGCATCCACGCCTGGAGCTTTGCTTTTGCCACCCATGGCGATAGATATGTAAGCTTGCATAGCGGCCTGCGGCGATAAGGGCGCAGTAAGATTGAGCATGTAGCCACTGCCCGCATCCAGTACGGCTTTTGCTGCGGCCTGAGCCGCTTGCCAGCGCGACATACGATCTCCTGATACGTAGCCTAATATTTCGGGATTGGCAAAACTGCTGATAGTACTGGATTTTGCCTTTGCTGTAGGTATATCATGCAAGTCGCTTGCAGCATATAAAAGCACTCTCGATTTTAGTGCCATAGCGGCAAGTTGGGTTGCCCGGCCACTTGCAGGGTTCTTTCCTGTGAGTAGCATGGCGGCACTGTCGCAATCATGTATGATAAAGTCAACACACTCCGCGTAAGTGTTTCTTGCTATTGTGTAATCTTCACCTAATCCATAGGAAAAATTAATAAGAGGGACACCTCCGTAATATCGCAATAATTGCTGATAATAATAGGCTCTTAAAAAATGCGCTTCGCCCTGTAAGCGGGTATTCAAAACGTCATCTGTGAATGTTGCCGTCTTTAAATTTTCAAGGGCAAGATTCGCTGACCTTATGTAACTATACATATTACTCCATTCATACGTGTTATCCACCCAGCCAAGATTAGATGGATTCAAGGTTCCCTCATTGATGGTATTTATACCGCGACCAGGATGCACAAATACTGTTTCGTCACTTAAGGAGGCTAATTGCTGCTCATCCCAACCGCCGTTGCCCAGCCCACGGTAAATATTGGTTACAAAAGCTTCGGCTAAAGAACCATCTGTCCAGGTTACCGCTGAAGACACCGACGTTAACGGAATAGTGCTGAGAAAATCCTTTTTACATGAGACCAGCGCTATCACAGATCCCATAATCAGGTATATATTTTTTAGTTTTTTCATAATTTTTATTTTTTAAAAAGTTACCCTCGCTCCTGCATTAAGTATTCTGGCTTGTGGATAATAATGGCCGTCGCTGCTCGTTGATTCCGGATCATAAATTTTCAATTTATCCCAGGTTGCCAGGTTCAGTGCGTTTACATAAATACGAAGTGCATTAATGCCGGCTCTTTTACCAAGGTTTGCAGGCAATGTGTAACCGAGTTCTATATTTTTTAAACGCAGGTAATCGCTGTTTCTCAGGTAATAAGTATTGCTACCTGCAAAGTAGGTGTCTCCCCTGTTTGAAATGCGGGGATCTACACTGCTTGGGTTATCAATAGTCCACCTGTGATCATAAGTGTATTGAAGAAAATTACCAATATCGCCGGATTCCGTACCTATATAAAGTAGCCCTCCCGTAGCTCCCTGGAAAAGGACAGAAAGGTCAAAATCTTTATACCCAACGCTTATATTTACACCACCGGTGAAAGTGGGTTCACCAGTTTTGTCCAATCGTACTCTATCATAGCCATTAATTTTGCCATCAGGTTTATTTACAAAATTACCATTTGCATCCACGCCTCCTATATCTTTATATTTCATGTCACCCGGTTTCAACTTGGGCGTCAAGCCGCTATAGTCAATAGTGTTTTTATCAATATCCGCCTGGTCTTTAAATACACCATCATATAAATAAGGAAGAAATGCACCGCCTCCACCGCTGTTGAAAGGATGGCCTGCTGCTTTTTGCCAATCGGGCAACCCGGGATCACCATCCTGGAAGATTATTTTGTTCTTGGCATATCCCCCGTTTACGCTGATGGAAAATCTGAAATCCTTAATAGCTGTATGATATCCCACTGTAAAGTCGTAGCCTTTATTTTCCGCTTTACCAATATTTGTAGGCGGTAATATATTTACTATACCCGTAGTTTGCGGTGTGGATCCAGACTTGCGTGCTAAGATTTTATCACGCTTGTTATAAAAATAATCGAATTCAAAATTGATACTATTATTTAGAAGGGTTCCTTCAATGCCTATATCCGTATTTTTAGCTACTTCCCACGTAAAATCAGGATTGGGTACTACCTGCTCGTATAGCGTTTTAAAAGCTGTATTATTAATTGTATAGTTATTAAAGCCATAAGTAGATAAAAACTGGTACTCCTGAAGTTGATTGTTATAATAAACCTGGTCGTTGCCTAACTCACCGTAAGAAGCACGTAATTTAAGGGAGTTGATAAACTTAATATTATCCTTGAAGAAATTTTCTTCAGATATCCGCCACCCTGCCAGGAAGCCTGGGAAAAACCCCCACCGGTGAGCAGGATCAAAAAGGTATGAGCCATCAGCACGCCATAAAAATTCAGCCAGGTACTTTTCCTGATAATTATACGCAGCACGGCCAAAATAACTTAGGCGAGCCCTGTTGTAACCGGCACCACCAACTTGCTGCCCTGTAGTGCCACCGGCAAATAATTGGGGAAGCGATGAGGAAATAAAGTTAGTGCGATAGGCATTAAAATCATCTTCCTTATCGGTTTCCTTTGTGACCGCCGCCATTAAGGCAATAGTATGATCTCCAATATTGCGATCATAATTGATGAAAGCTGAAGTCAGGATATTCAAATAATTATAATCACCCTGGTTTAACTGGGGGCTTGTAAAAGTTGACCGGATACTTTTTGTAAGCACGGGTGTTTTTCCGTCTGCTTCGTAAGTGCTGTGATCCCAAAAATAAAGATACCACGGAGTGCGCCAGGTTTTTGTGCGCCTGATTTCCTTGTCAACCGTTGCAGTCGCGGTTAATTTCAATCCTTGTACGCCAGGTATCAGGAACTCAACTCTTCCATTAACCTGGTAATAATCTCTTTTGTCATCATCAAACCCGGTTTTATTAGTAGTAATGACAATGGGATTCTGCCCATTTTCTATGTCGGGACCGGGCATTCCATTTGGCCAAACTTCAGGGTCAGTGGGCTTTCCACGCTGCAGCATCCTAAAAACATCCCCGGCAGTGGAAGTGGGAAAATGCCGGTATTCCTCGCGGGCAGTTAATAGTATGCTGGTGGTAATGTATTTGTTAATATTAGCATCAAGGTTTATCCGCATATCGTATTGTTTATACCCGGTGGCTGAGTTTTTATAATACCCATCCTGGTTTTGATAGCCGAGGGAAGCCAGATATTTCACATTATCTGAGCCCCCACTTACCTGTAAAGAATGCTGTTCCTGCGGAGACCACGTTTTTAAAGTTGTTTTAAACCAATCTGTATTAGGATGTCCCCATGGGTCGCTGCCATCTTTGTATAGCGCCACATCTGCGGGCTGGTATGGAGCTCTTACCACATCGCCGGCGGCAGTAGTATAGCTACCTGTTGTGTTGAATGCAGCTTCTGCAGCGGCCCATTCGGTTGGAGGAAGCTTAAAAATAGCAAGCTCGTTATCCATTTGGATATACTCTAATGCATCCGCCATTTTAGCCGTACGGGTTGGCTGCGCCCAGCCATGATTATAAGTATAAGCCAGGCGAGGCTTACCTGATTTGCCATGTTTAGTAGTAATCAATATTACGCCATTAGCTGCCCGTGAACCGTAAATAGCAGCTGAAGCGTCTTTCAAAACAGATACACTTTCGATATCCGCAGGGTTAAGCCGATCTAATCCACCGGCAACATCCGGCACACCATCAACGACTATAAGCGCAGACGTGTTACCGAAAGTATTCGTGCCGCGAATGCGAATATTAGAACCATCGTAGCCAGGTTCGCCGGATGATTGAACAGCGCCTAAGCCTGGTAAGCGTCCGACCAAAGAATTTGATAAGTTGACGCTAGGGTTTTTCTCAAGCTCGGTTCCTTTTACCTGGGATACAGCGCCGGTAACGGTTACTTTTTTTTGCGTACCGTATCCTACTACAATCACTTCATCTAATTTGCCGGTATTAGATTTAAGCGACAGGTCAAAAATTGTGCGGCCATTCAAAGGAACTTCCTGGGTAACAAACCCAATGCTGGACACGATCAGGGATGCGTTTGTATTTTTGACCGATAAAGTAAAAGAACCGTCATCAGAAGTGATAGCCCCGTTCTTCTTACCTTTTTCAACTACTGAAACCTGGGGAACACCTACGCCATTTTCATTTTTTATTTTTCCCCCAATAGTTATTTGAGAAAAAGCAGGGGAGGCCAGGGCGAAAAAGAAAAGTATAAATAAGGAAAAATGCGTTGAAAGCAACTTTTTAAAATTGTTGCCATAAAGCAGTAGAGTAAATTGTTTTGGATTCATGTTAAGTATATTAGTGATTGGTTAATTAGTGTTTCATATCTCTCCAAATGGAATTGAACCTCTATCATTAAGGTCCGCGGTAAAGTGATATCATAGGCGTGTCTTTAGTGAGTTGCAATCATTTAAATGGTTTACTTAAAATTTTGGCATCAGCTATGCGCCTTCGCTGAATAAATATTAGATGCACGTTCCTGATTGATTTTCAAGCATTTTAATTATCCGGCTTTGCAAGCATATCGTTTGCCTCGTTTTAGTATAGAACCTAATCGTAAATTAAACCTAATCGTAATTATTAATGAAATCGTAGTTTGGATGGGTACCAATCGTTTTGCGCAATACGAATTTCATTACTTATTGCCCAACAGGGGGGCTAATTTATACATAAAAATTTACATAGCGTACATTTTCCTTTGTAATAAATGCCTTGCAGTTATTATTAAATAAACTAATTTCATTAAAAAGGTATTTAGCAGTATTTATAACCGTATTACGCAGCTATTTATTTATTATAGCGCTCCTTGTGACGACAACAAAGCTTACTTATATTTCTGAAATAAACGATTGCAGTAATGGGTAGAACCGATAAATATTTTTCGATAAAAAAAATTTTTTTTTCAAAATCATTAATTCTTTTATGGCTGCTTATTTTTCTTTTACCTCAAATAAGCATTTCGCAACCTTACCCCTATAAGTTTAATTATCTTACTGTAGATGAAGGATTATCCCATACGGATGCAAATGACATTGCCCAGGATAAGCAAGGTTTTATTTGGGTGGCAACTTTTTTTGGACTTGACAGGTATGATGGCTACTCGGTCAAAAAATATTATAATAAAAATGTCCCTTTAGATAATGCATCCAGGAACCGGATAGCATGTATTTATCCGGATAGTAACGGAAATATTTGGCTTGGTACAGAAGCGGGCTTACAATGTTTTGATGCACGACATGAAAAGTACATTGATTTTACTGACGCTACCTTAACTATTCAGCCAAGATTTCAAAAACTATTTAAGCCAGCTGGAAAATATTTATATGGCCTTGCGGAAAATAGACTTTATAAATATTTAATTAAGGATTATACCATTAAAAAAGAAGCGTTGACTTTTCCAGAAGGCATTCTGTTTTCAGACTTCTCACCCAGTCCGGATGGTGAGCTGTATTTATCGGGCGACAAAGGAATTTGGCGCCTGGGAGACAATGATGAATTTAAAAAAGCTTATGTATCCGGACTTTCTGATCAACACCTGTCAATGATCTATTTTGATCACCAAAATAATTTGCTCGTTGCGGCTAACAATAAAGTGTTTAAGTTAGAAAATAAAAACGCACAGCCGGATGCCACTCAATTTTTAACCATTCGAACAGAATACACAGATGCTGCTGATGCTCAAATAAGAAGTGTGTGTGAAACTAATAAAGGGGAATATTGGGTGAACACAGGCACAGCCGTACTCAGGCTTGATAATAGCCTTAATTTAATTCAGGATATAAAGAAAGAAAGCTCATTACACGGCTTAAATTCTAATTCACTAACCAAAACATTTATTGATCGCTCAGAATGCCTGTGGATTTGTACGTTTGGCGGAGGTGTGAACTATTGCGACCTAAATCAAAAATTATTTTACACACTTCAGCATAATCCTGAAATGCCAAATTCTTTAAGCGGCAATCACATCCGCTCTGTATTAGAAGATGGCAAAAACCTTTGGATCGGCACTACGGCAAATGGGCTCAATCTTTATAATTTAGATACACACAATTTTACTTATTATAATATCTATAATTCGAAGGTCCGGTTAAAAAATGATGCTATAAGCGCCCTTACGCTTGATGATGATAAAAATTTATGGATAGGAAGTTCGGCGGGTATTGAAATATTAAAACCTTCGGGTACGGAATTATTGAAACCAGCCGGTTATGATAAATTTCCTGCTTATGCCATTGAAGCGGTTGTAAAGGATTGCTATGGCAATATTTGGTTTGGCAATCATACCAATCAATTTGGCGTAATATGGAAAGATAAATCTAACTACTACCATGTAAGATATTATGGTGAAGGGTATTTTATTCTTCCTGATAAAACGAGGCCTCAGTTATTCATATCCAGCACACACGGGCTTAAGCGAATAATCATTGACGGACAAGGAAACATTCTTAAAAGTTTTGTTTATCATGCCACATCCAATCCGAATTCATTAAGTTCGGATTATATCTATCCCCTCTGCAGGCAAAACGACAGCACTTACTGGATTGGTACTATAGGCGGAGGATTAGATCGCCTTCTGTTACACCCAGGTAAGAATGCATATTCCATCAAAAGTTATTCAGAAAATTATGGCGTCTTTAATGATGTGGAAAGTTTAGAAATTAGTAATGATGGAAATATCTGGATGGGAGGTAACGGATTGGAATGCCTAAATCCTGCAACAGGGAAATTAACCCGGTACGATAAAAATGACGGCTTACAAGGCAACAGCTTTAAAGTAGGATCTTCATTCAAAGGAGCAGATGGCAGGTTATACTTTGGAGGAATAAACGGCCTTAATTATTTTTATCCTAATGAGATAATGCCGAACACAATTGCCGCCCGGCCCGTTCTTACGGATATTTTAATCAATAACCAACAGCAGGATCTTACCAGCGCTGACCCGGTAAAAAACTCCATAAAGAGTGTAGTCAATTTCTGCAACCGGTTAACGCTAAATTACCTGCAGAATAATTTTGTGATTACATTTTCCTCCATGCATTACGCTAACCCATTCAAATGCAAGTATCGTTATAAACTTATAGGATATGATAAAGATTGGGTTTATACTGATGGGCGAAACCCAAGTGCAGCATATAGTAACCTTGACTATAACAATTACAAATTCATTGTAGAAGCCACCAACAACGACGGATTATGGAGTACTGCCAGGGCTCAGGCTGAAATTACTCTAACACCGCCCTGGTGGAAATCTACTACGGCAAAAATCATTTACGTTCTATTAATTATTTCCGGCCTTCTTGGTGTATATATATACCAGGCTAGATGGTATCGCCTGAAAAGAGAATTGGAAGTACAAAAAATTAACGAGGAAAAAAGAGAAGAAATGCATAGGCATCGCGAGGAACTCTATCAGCAGCAGTTGGTTTTCTTTACAAATATTTCGCATGAATTTCGTACACCGCTTACCCTGATTTTAGGCCCTATGGAAAATTTAATCAGTCAAAATAATAACGCCTTATTAGATAACTCGTATAGATTAATCCATAAGAATGCTAAAAGGTTAACTAACCTGATTAGTGAATTAATGAATTTTAAAAAGGTGGCAGACAGCGTAATAAAATTGCAGGTGAAAGAATTACCTGTAAAGCAATTTTGTAAAGACCTCGCCCTGGAGTTTCAAAACCTGGCAACAAGTAAGGAGATAAATTTTAAGATGATTGACCACACCGAAAAAGATGCGAACACACCGCTGACAGGTTTTTTCGATGAACAAATTCTTGAAAAAATACTTTTCAATCTCCTGAGTAATTCTTTTAAATACACAAATATTCATGGCCAGGTAAATTTTGAGGTATTTTTTGACTTCGATAAATTTGTACCATCTTTTGTTACAGGCTTTTCCTTACTAAACGAAGATTACCGCGCCGAAAAATATATTTATTTCCGCATTGCCGATTCGGGCATTGGTATTTCAGGAGATTCTATTAAAAGGATATTTGAACGTTATTACAGGATAAGTAAAAATCATTTGGGCTCAGGCGTAGGTTTAGCCCTGGTAAAAAGCCTTACGCAATTGCATAAAGGAGATATTTATGTGTATAGCGAGCGGCACAAGGGCACTGAAATAATTGTCGGTATTCCCTGGGGAGAAGATAATTACCAGGATAATGAGAAGGCAAAGAACGCAACAAGCCAGGGGTGTCAGCTCGAAGAAATTGATAATTCTACATTGTTGCTGTTGGATAATGATAATATTGAAAACGGCAACAACATAGAGACTGGTGTTTCAAAACTACCCAGGCATATTTTATTAGTGGAAGACAATGATGAATTACGTGCCTTTTTAAAACAAATTTTCGAAAAATATTATCATGTGTATGAAGCAGAAGATGGAA
>JALYYM010000718.1 GCA_030946565.1 Bacteroidota bacterium
CATAGCTGAAGAAACGATATTTATCTTTTATTGCTTTCTTATACGCATCCATGATTAAATCGTAACCGGCAAATGCGCAAGTCATAATAAGCAGGCTGGTCTTGGGTAAATGAAAATTCGTAACCAATGAATCCGCAATGTTAAAAGTATATGGCGGATGTATAAAATGATTTGTCCAGCCTTCCGCAGGCTTTAAAAATTTTTGTGCAGTGAAGCTTGTTTCCATGGCACGCATGGTAGTAGTGCCTACGGAGACAATTCTTTTGTGGGTCTCTTTTGCCTTGTTTACAATTTTACAGGCTTCTTCTTCAATACGGTAATACTCTGCATCCATCTTATGTTTGCTAAGGTCTTCCACTTCGATTGGCCTGAATGTGCCAAGGCCTGTATGTAAGGTCACTTCAGCAAAACGAATACCTTTTATTTCAAGCCTTTTTATAAGTTCCTGGCTAAAGTGCAGTCCTGCGGTGGGCGCCGCTACAGCTCCTTCATGCTTGGCATACACAGTTTGAAATCTTTCTTTGTCATCTTCATCCGGCTTGCGTTTAATATATTTCGGCAAAGGCGTCTCACCCATCAGGTAAAGCATTTTCCTGAACTCGTCTTCGGGTCCGTCCCATAGAAAACGAATCGTTCTTCCGCGGCTGGTGGTATTGTCAATTACCTCTGCCACCAATTCATCACTTTCTCCAAAATATAATTTATTACCCACGCGGATTTTTCTCGCTGGGTCCACGATTACATCCCATAAACGGTTTGCCTTGTGAAGCTCTCTTAATAAAAACACTTCTATCTTGGCGCCGGTCTTCTCTTTGCGGCCATACATACGGGCAGGAAAAACTTTTGTATTGTTCACGACAAATACATCTTTGTCATCAAAATAATCAAGGATGTCTTTGAAATGTTTGTTCTCGATCTTACCTGTCTTTCTTTCGATCACCATCATCCGGCTATCCTCACGGCGCTTGGTAGGTGTTTGTGCAATAAGATTAAGTGGAAGGTCAAATTTGAATTGACTGAGTTTCATGTGCAATTATTGATTTAAAGTTAATTGTCACATGCCATTACTGTAGTTTTTACAGAGATACGTGCCTCGCCGCGGCAAGGCCACTTATCATGTTACGGCATGATTTTTTTTTAAGGCTGCGAAGTTACAAAAATGCATTTAAAGTGAAAGTTTAATTATCGCGTCTTATATTCAAGGCGTGCGGTTCTGAAATTTGTAACTAAAAAACCACCTTCGGTATAGAAGCAATTAAGTTCTGAGTGTATAATGTTTTAGGGTTGAAATATATTTCGTCTGCGGTTCCGGTTTCGGCTATTTTGCCATTGTTCATTACCATAATCCGGTCACTTATGTAGTGAACTACCCCAAGATCATGGGAAATAAAAACGCATGTAAAGCCCAATTCGTTTTTGAGTTCGTTCAATAAATTTAATACTTGTGCTTGCACGCTTACATCCAATGCGGACACACTTTCATCGCAAATAATAAAGTCAGGATTGAGGCTGAGCGCCCGTGCGATGCAAATCCGTTGTCGCTGGCCACCGCTAAATTCGTGCGGGTAACGGTTGAAATGTTCTGGCTTCAAATCAACCTTTTGCAACAGATCCATTATTTTTTCCTTCCGCTGTTTTTGGCTGGGCAATATTTTATGAATCTTCATGGGCTCATCAATGGCCTTTCCTATTGTAAGCCGCGGGTTGAGCGAGCCGTAAGGATCCTGGAAAATTATCTGGATGTCTTTGCGCATTTTTCTCATCGCTTCAGTGGGAATCGTCGCAATATTTTTTCCGTTAAAAAAAATATTGCCGTCGGTTGGTTTTATCAACCTTATCAAAGCCCTGCCCAGCGTGGTTTTGCCGCAGCCGCTTTCCCCGACCAAACCCACAGTTTCACCTTTTGCAACGCTAAAACTTACATCATCAACGGCTTTAGTTTCTTTTAATATTTTTCCTGTAAAACTTTTTTTAACCGGGAAATATACTTTCAGGTTTTCAACTTTTAATAGGGGAATCGTTGCGTCAACCGTTGGCATGATCAGTGGCTCTTGCTTTGAAATAATTTGCGCTGAAAAACTGTCCCCGATTTTTGGTAAATTATTTTCATTAGGATCACCGCCTTCATTATTCATAAAATCACTGATCACCGGCAATAGTTTTCCTTTAGATGCAGCGTCCGGGCGGCAGCTTATTAAAGCCCTCGTATAAGGATGTTTAGGACTTAGAAAAATCTCTTTCACGGTTCCTGTTTCTACCACCTGTCCTTTATACATTACAATAACTTTGTCCGCTATTTCTGCAACCAGGCCAAGGTCGTGCGTTATATAAATCACACCCATATCTTTTTCCTGCTGCAGATCTTTTATTAGTTGCAGTATAGTTTTTTGAACAGTAACATCCAACGCGGTAGTTGGCTCGTCCGCAATAAGCAAGGCAGGATCGCAGCTCATGGCCATCGCAATCATTACCCGTTGCTTCTGCCCGCCACTTATTTGGTGAGGATAACGGTCAACCATAGCCGAAGCATCAGGCAGCTTCACATGATTAAACAATTCAATTGTTTTTTCTCTTGCTTCTTTGCGTGAAATTTTTTTATGTAATATCAGCGCCTCCATCACCTGGAAGCCACAGGTTCTTACCGGGTTTAGCGACGTCATCGGCTCCTGGAAAATCATCGAGATTTTATTTCCCCTTACTTCGCGGAGATCTTTATCGGGTAAGCCAAGAAGGTTTATTTTATTGATGCCATCTTCCGAAAAAAAAATTTCACCTGACTTGTATAATGCGGGCGGCACCGGAAGTAATTTTAAAATTGATAGAGAGGTAACAGTTTTACCCGAGCCTGATTCACCCACGATGGCAACCGTTTCTCCTTTATTTATTTTGAATGAAATATTTTGAATAGCAGAAGTAAT
>JALYYM010000399.1 GCA_030946565.1 Bacteroidota bacterium
GCATCCGTAATGGCTTCTTCGCTTACCTTATCAATTTTATTAAGTACAACTAATGCCGGCACTTTGAGATGAAGCTGGGAAAAAATGGTGTCAGCTTCTTCCAGGTCATCTTTTATATCCACGATAAGGAGGGCAACATCTGCATCTTCGAGACTGCCCTTTACGGCATCCATCATTTTTTCGTGCAGCTTATATTTTGGCTCAATAATACCGGGAGTGTCTGAAAATATTATTTGATAATTCTCATGGGTTAGTATCCCTTTTATGCGGTGCCGGGTGGTTTGTACTTTCGGGGAAACGATTGCCAGCTTCTCTCCCATCAGCGCATTTAGCAAGGTGCTTTTGCCGGCGTTGGGCTTTCCGAAAATATTGACAAATCCTGATTTCATAACCCTGCTAAATTAAACCATAGAATTTAAAGTTTTACGACCTGTGGTTGCCCGACTTCTCAATGAAGTACCCGCTAAGGTGTCTGGCCACTTCAGTGGCCTGACACCTCAACAGAGGGTGGCCACTTTTGAGTGGAGAGATTCCTGAAACTACTTAGTATAAAAGAATTTGCTTATGGTGCGACCTTAAGCTAATTGTGAAACTTTGGAGGAAATCATGTAGAAAGATTGCATCATTATTTATACAATATTTCGTAATACTCATTCGCCATGCGATTGCTGTCAAATTGCACCTGCACGTCACGCATGCCATTCTTTACGATTTGTCTCCACGTATCATGGTCATCATAATAGACCGGCAATATTTCATCCTCTAATATTTCATAGAGCTTATTAAGATCATAATTGTCCTGCTCTTCCACATGCATATTCATATAATCCGCAGGTGGCACTACAAAACCATTGTTGCCATTATTGATAAATTCACATATCCACCCATCGTTAGTACTCAGGTTCACCGCTCCGTTCATAGCCGCCGTCATACCACTCGTGCCGCTTGCTTCTCTTGGCACCCGTGGGTTATTCAGCCACACATCCGCGGCCTGCTTTAGTTGCCTGCTAAGGGTAAGCTCGTAGCCGGTGCATACCGCCACATTATCGTACTGTTTACTCAAATGCACAAGGTGGTTAAAATCAGTAATTGCCGGAAAGTCCAATGGGTAAGGCTTTCCTGCCCAGATGATTTGAATGGGATACTTGGGATTATTCAAAAGGGCTTCAAACCGGTTATGGTCCCTGGTGATGAGCTCTGCTCTTTTATAACCAGCAAATCTTCTCGCCCATACAATGGTAAGGATATTTGGATCCATTACCTTCCCCGTTTGATCAGCTACAATTTCCAGTGCCGCTCTCTTTATATTTCTTTTTCTTTCATCAAACCAGGTATCATTGTATTCTTCTTTGGCTTTATATAAATCTTTATCAGCCCAATACTTCCAGTTCTGCGCATTGGTTATTGATTTGATCTCGCAAATATTATCATACTTTCCCCACATCTGCCTGCTCACTTCTCCATGAAGTTGTGAAACGCCATTTGCCAAATGAGCAAACCGCAAAGCGGCAAGTGAATGGTTAAAAAGGTCGTCGGTTAAGCCAGTCAGGAACCGGACTTCATCAAGGTTAACCCCGCAGAAATAGCTCATTTTCTCACAGAGGTAAATATCATGTTTTTCATTGCCGGCTTCTTCGGGGGTGTGCGTAGTAAACACTAGCCTTTTGGTGACCTCTTCTTTATTATTACCAAACTTTTTATACAAATAAAAAACAGAGCTTACAGCATGTGCTTCATTCAGATGGTACAGATCAGGATTGAAATTTATTTCATCCATCAGTTTTGCGCCGCCTACTCCTAATAAGATAAACTGTGCAATTTTGGTAGCCGCATTGCCGTCATAAAGCCGGTTACATATCGTCCGCGATACGAAATCATTCTCTGGCAAATCTGTTGTTAAAAGAAAGAGAGGGGCCGTATTGAAAACGGTTGGAGGCAGGTACAGCACCTTCACCCACACAGGATGATCATGTATATCTATTTGAAAAAGAATGCCGGTATCTTCCAGGAAATTGTAGATCTTTTCAATCCACACCACCTTCAGGGTTTGGTCTGTATTACGGGCCTGGTCGTAATATCCTTCTTTCCATAAAATCCCTATGCCTACCAGGTTTTGTTTTAATTCATAAGCACTTCGTAAGTGGGAACCTGATAAAAATCCGAGGCCGCCACTGTATATTTTTAAAGGCTGGTGTATGGCGAATTCCATTGAAAAGTAAGCAACCTTTTTAGCGTAGCGTTGATCAGTTTCGTAGGGAACGCTAAAGTTTTTAAAACTCATATATGTTCTTGTCTGGTTTATTGAGGGCGCAATATAAAAGTAAAAATTTAAAAAACAGGAGGTTTACGGGCTTAAAGTGTATAAATTACACGTTTTAGCCGGTAAGCCAATCAATCAACATCAAAAGTATTAGTAATTCAATAAAAAAGTCAATTACTATAAATTATCGGACAGGTATATAAAAATGCAATACTGAAAGAATTTTATTTATGTCAAAAATAATTTTTAGATTTGACTAAAATAATTTTTAGGCTATATGAAACTTTCAGAGAGTGAAGAAAATTATATAAAGAGCATTTATAAGCTACAGGAAAACACCAAAAAGGTCAACACCAATTCTTTGGCCAGTCACCTGAATACCAAAGCTGCTTCAGTAACAGACATGCTTAAAAAGCTGAAGTCAAAAAAGATACTGGAATATAAACGCTACTATGGCTTCCGGCTGAATGAAAACGGCAATAAGGAAGCGTTGAAAATAATAAGAAGGCACAGGCTGTGGGAGTTTTTTTTAGTAAGTAAGCTTGGCATGGCCTGGGATAAAGTACATGCAATTGCTGAAGAGCTTGAACATGTAAGCAGCCTGGAACTAGTAAAGAAATTAGACGAATACCTGGGCAGCCCCAAACTGGATCCGCATGGCGATCCCATTCCCGATGAAAAAGGAGAAATGCCGGAACTAAAGCAGGTGGCGTTGACTAATTTCCCTTTTAAGAAGAATGGCATTGTAAGCTCAGTAAGTACCCAGACCAGCGAGATGATGAAAATGCTGGATCATTATGGTATTAGTATTGGGTCGCAAATCAGGATTTTAAAAACTTTTGATTTTGATGGCTCTTTAGAAATAAAAATTTCCAAACAGCCGGCATGCGTGATCAGCAGCGGGTTTGCACAAAATATTTTTGTTTATGATGATTAATAAATTGAAGGATGATAATTCGCTTAGTGAAGTACACGAATCAGTTGATATAAGCTCAAGCAAAAAAGGATGGAAAAGAATGCTGGCATTCTTTGGCCCCGCCTACCTGGTAAGTGTAGGCTATATGGATCCCGGGAACTGGGCAACAGACCTTGCCGGTGGCAGCAAATATGGCTATACGTTGATATGGGTGTTGCTAATGAGCAACATTATGGCATTGCTGCTGCAAACCCTTGCAGCAAGGCTGGGTATTGTAAGAGGCCGTGACCTGGCGCAGGCTAACAGGGAGGCATACCCGAAATCAGTGAATTTTATGCTGTACATACTGGCCGAAATTGCCATCGCAGCAGCCGACCTTGCGGAAGTGTTGGGCATGGCAATCGGCATACAATTGCTTACAGGCCTGCCTTTGATATGGGGGGCGTCTATTACCGTTTTAGATACTTTTTTATTACTCTATCTCCAGCGAATGGGCATTCGAAAAATGGAAGCATTTATCATCGCCTTGATAGGCGTAATTGGCGTCTGCTTTTTGGTAAACATCATTATTGCCCAACCGCATTTATACGAAGTGCTGAAAGGGCTTATTCCTTCATTGCCTAAGGCTAAAGATCTATATGAAGCCAAAAAAATGAGTAACGCTTTGCCGAAGGAGACTGCACTCTACCTCGCCATCGGCATCATCGGCGCTACCGTGATGCCGCACAATTTGTACCTGCATTCTTCCCTGGTTCAAACCCGCAAAATTCAAAAAA
>JALYYM010000738.1 GCA_030946565.1 Bacteroidota bacterium
GCGGAAATATGCGGAAACCCGGATTACTTAACTTTAGTTTCATCGTAGGTCATTATCCGGTAACCTGACTTAGGAATTTCAAATTTGGAAGCAGGCACATTATCATAATTAATTTTAGATAACGTGAATTTAAAATTCATTTTAGCCGATTGCATTTCATATTGTACGGGAAGGCCGGGTAAAGTTTTAAACTGGTAATCATAATTCTTATTAGGAAGGGTAACGTCTGGAGTATAAAACACCGTAAACGTAGAACCATCTTTTAATTTTGCCACAGCTTTTTGGCAATTGAATCCATCTATAATACTTGTTTCCCCGGTATTTTCAAAAGTAATGCCTTCGTATTTTTTATTATTTTTTTGCCAATCCTGTGGTGACAGGGTGATCATTAATTTTTGGCCACTATACTCTTTGAGTATTACTCCATTACCTGTTGCAGCATTGTGAATTGTTGCTTCGGTACCTAAGCCACTTACCATTTCAGTTCGGCTCATGTTACCTTTTAGATATACAGTAGTAGTAGCGCCATCCAGCATATCCGCCATCTTAGGCTCAGCGCTTCCCGTTTCTACGGATATAGTATATACAAGGCTGCCTTCACTCAATGATTTTTGTGCGTTAGATGAAATTGCACATATCATACATACAGAAAAAAATATTATTTTATAAAGCTTCATTATGTCTTTTTATAATTCCAATTTCTTAAACTCGTTATATAGACTACTTGGATTCAGTAATAGTTGCAGCCCGGTCAGCTCGTCATTTTCTATTATTCGATTTCACTTTTTGCTGCATACTTTGAAGCTTTTTATTACTTTCCTGCATGGCAGTTACTTTCTCCTGCCATTTACTTTTACTTGCCGGCTTTTTCTTATTTGCTTCCAGCCTTGCAAGTATTTTTTCATGATCAATAATATATTTCTGAATCACAAACTGGATAATCAAAGTAATCGCGTTGGAAACGGTATAGTACCACGTAAGTGACGATGGCAACCGGTTAAATACGCCTAAAAGAATTACGGGAAAAATAAAGGGCATATATTTCATAACAGGATTGCTGTTATCCTGCATATTACTCATTCCGTATAATGATATTAAAAGGCTGGTGATTACCGCTAATATTGTGAAGAGGCTTACATGGCTACCATAAAATGGAATATTGAACGGAAGATTATAGATAGAATCATAAGATGATAAATCATTGGCCCATAAAAAACTCTTTCCTCTGAGGGTAATATTAGAGTTAAAAAAATTGTATAAAGCAAAGAATATTGGTATTTGCAATAAGGCCGGAATGCAGCCCCCGAGCGGATTTACACCAGCGCTTCTGAAAAGTTTCATTTGTTCCATTCCAAACGCCTGCTTATCATCTCCGTACTTTACCTTTAGTGTATCTATTTCCGGCTTAAGCAATTTCATTTTTGCACCACTTAAATAACTTTGATAAGTAAGCGGAGAAATGAGCAAACGAATGATAATAGTCAGCAATGCTATCACAAGCCCGTAGCTGGCAATCTTACCTGATAGGAAATTAAATACCGGCATTACAAAACCCCTGTTGATATACTTTACAAATGCAAAAATTCCTGATCCCAGAGGAACCATATTGTACATTTGATTATTATAGGATTTCAAAATTTTGTACTCACTTGGACCATAGAATAGTTGCAACGGCATCGCCACACTTTTACCATCAGGTACGCGAAGGCGTAAATTAGCGGTAGCTTTTGCAATTATTTTAAGCGTAGTATCCGCAGGTGATTCCCACTTTATTTCAGCATTCTCAAATTTATTTTTAGCGACAATAGATGAAGCAAAAAATTGCTGTTTTAAAGCAATCCAGCTAACCGGTTTATCTAATTTTTTTCCATCCTGCTTGCCAATTATCAACCGCTCAAAATCGTAATCCTCATTTTCTACAAATGCGATATGCGATTGCTGTGTCTCCCATTCAATATCCTTCTCAACCTTACCAGCTTTAGCCTGCCATGTCATGTTAAGTGTATTCTGGGTAAGTAATTTATTCGCTCCATCCAGTTTTATATTAAAGTCAACCATGTATCCATCAGGAGATAAAATATACTGGTGTTCTATTCTCTCACCATTAGTTGTTTGGAGAAAATAATCGAGTTCTGTACTTCCATTACTGTTCGTTTGTGGAGCTGAAGGAGTAAATAATAAATCGGAGGTTTGAGCGGTTTGATTTTGACCAACGTTTACAGCGTAAGAAATATTATTGAAGGCGCCATCCTGGAGTATTAAGGGCTTTTTATCAAAAGTTTTGAAACCTTTTAATTCAACTTTATCTGGTTGGCCCCCTTTATTAGAAAAAGTAATTCTAAGAACTTTATTTTCAATTGTAGTAAGCTGTTCCTTTGCTGTTGAATCCTGTATAACACCCGGTGATAAAGCCATCACTTTAGGAGCGCTACTATCTTTGAGTATCGCTGTATTTATTGAAGTGTCAACCTTTGGTTTTAACCTGTTAATTGAGTCTTGCTGATGTTGCCTATCCTTTTCCAGAGCTAATTGCCCCTGGCGCGTGTAGTAGAAATAACCGAAGAATAAAAGAGCCAATAACACAAATCCAATAACAGTATTCCTATCCATTCCCATATTTAAAAAAAATTATCTCAAAGTAATTCCTTTGAAGTTGGCAAATGTACGCAAACTTTATAGTTCGGATTACATTGAACAGCTTATAATAAAAGAAAATACCCCCGGTAAAGAGGGCATTTATGAAAGGAATAAAGTTTATTTTTTTGTCGCTTCCGCTTTTGCTGCAGGAGCAGCCTTTGCAGCAGGAGCAGCCTTTGCCGCAGGAGCAGCCTTTGCATCTGCGGGTGCAGCCTTTGTGCCGGTCGCTTCTTCTTGCTTAAGCTGGCGTGTCATAGTTACTGATGCAATAGGGATACGGGGTGAGTTTAATATCTCCATGTTATCCGCTTTTACATCCTGAACCCTAACGTTTTCATTTAACTTAAGATCGGTAAGGTCCATTTCGATATGCTCAAGTAAATGGTCTGGTAGCGTTTTTACCTTTAGTGATTTCATTTTAACCGCCAATTTTCCCCCTTCCTTTACGCCGGCAGGTACGCCTGTAAATTTGATAGGAATAGAAACAGTAATTTTTTTATCGCCGACCAATTCAAGAAAATCTACATGAATAAGATGGTCACTTACCTTATCAAATTGCAAGTCTTTCAACACGCATTTGTATGAAGTTCCGTCAACTGAGATTTCTGCCAGCATAAATTCTGATGTGTAAACGATGCCTTTAAAAGCAGTCGCCGGGGCAGAAAAATTAATTTCTTTTGCACCTCCGTAAATTACAGCTGGCACTTTTTCCTCAGAGCGAAGCTGGCGGGTGGCTGTTTTGCCAAATTCGGTCCTGAGTTGTCCTTCGATTGTAATTGTTTTCATTATATTATTTTTTTGAGGCGCAAAGGTAGGGAATCTATTTTGATTTGTTTCTTCAAATGCAATCATTGAAAATTGCAATAATAAGCAGCTACTACTTCTTTAATTCGTTTTACAAGTGTTTTAAAAGCCTTTAATCAGGCAAGATGGGAAAGTCGAAATTTTCAATGCTTTGAACTTAACAGATTAAAGATTATTGGATCAAATAATGCTGACAGCCTATAGCATTTTAGGTGGATTTTTCTTAAGAATTTTACTTCTTAAAAAAAGGCTATTTATACTTTTATTTTCATAAGCATTGCGTATCGCTATTGCAAATAAATCAGCTACTGATACCACTTTCAGTTTATCCATTGATTTTTTGATTGGTATCGTGTCACACACTACTAATTCTTCTAAAGCACTATTTTGAATATTTTCGTAAGCATTTCCACTAAGCACCGGATGTGTACAAAAAGCCCTTACACTTCGTGCACCCTTTTCTTTTAATAATCCGGCACTCTTGGCAAGAGTACCACCTGTGTCGCAAATATCGTCCATCAATACGATGTCTCTGCCTGCAACGTCGCCAATAACTACCATACTTGATATTTCATTTGCTCTTTTTCTATGTTTGTCGCAGATCACCATCTCCACTTCAAAGTAACTTGCTAATTCACGAATGCGGTTGGCACTACCCACATCTGGTGCGGCGAAGGTTAGGTTCTCAAGGTTTAAATCTTCTATAAAAGGGATAAATATCGCGGAAGAATCAAGGTGATCTACCGGTATATCAAAGTAACCCTGTATTTGCGGAGCATGAAGATCCATAGTTATCACCCTATCTGCACCGGCAGCGGTGAGCATATTTGCCACCAGCTTTGACCCAATAGCCAC
Organism: Bacteroidota bacterium; assembly: GCA_030946565.1. The sequence continues at coordinate 4,297 of JALYYM010000738.1, forward strand.
CCTTGGCTTATCTTTCCTGTCCTGCCTTGCATATCCAAAATAGGGAATTACAGCAATCACTTTATAGGCTGATGCACGTTTTGCCGCATCAATCATTAATAATAGCTCCATAAGGTTGTCTGTAGGAGCAAATGTACTCTGCACAAGAAATACAAATTGCCCTCTTATGCTTTCGTTATAATCCACACCAATTTCGCCATCACTAAATTTTTGAATATTTATTTTGCCAAGGGGTTCACCAAATCTCAGCGCAATTTGCCTCGCAAGATATTGTGAGCCTGTGCCCGAGAAAATTTTTACATTAGGATGCATTTTGTAGCTGTTGGTGAAAGCAAATATCAGAGTGGCGAAATTATAATTAATATTGCTTGCAATAAACCAAAATTAAATGGAAAGTTCTAACAAGTCTTCCACGTCCATAAAAACCTGGGCAGCCGATGACAGGCCAAGAGAAAAATTAGTTGCAAAGGGAAGAGAAAGTTTAAGTGATTCTGAATTGCTGGCTATCCTGATAAACACTGGAAGCAGGACAAGAAGCGCTGTTGACCTTGCGAAAGAAGTATTAGGACTTGGCAAAAATAATCTTGACAGGCTGGGTAAATTATCATTAGCAGAAATGATGACCGTGAAAGGAATAGGCGAGGCTAAAGCTATTACACTCACTGCAGCGCTTGAGTTAGGAAGAAGACGCCATTCAATTGCACCGCTTAATAAGACTTATGTAAGATCAAGCAATGAACTTGCTTCTTATTTAAGATCCACACTGAAAGACTATAGCTATGAAGTATTTGCAGTAGTTTTTTTAAATAAATC
>JALYYM010000742.1 GCA_030946565.1 Bacteroidota bacterium
TTTGGTTGTTTCGGATAAAGTATTTCATCACGGTTAACGAAATAAAGATGGTCAGTCAGAGATGAAATAAGATCTTTTTCGGGAATAGAACTGGAAATAATATTGCCTTGACTTTGTTTAAATGCTCTGAAAAGAAAACTAATAATTAATGGAGCATTGCCGGCAGTAATTAGCTTAACTGTCGTGTTGGATTTAAGTAGTTGATATATTTTGTCAAAAGTCATTGGCCATGTTATGAAAAGCAAATACAATCTAAATGAATCATTTTATTTTGTCACCGCCTCATAAATCGCATCCTGTATTTTACCTCTTATATTCATGTGAAGCAATTTTAAATTATTTCCTCCGTCCGGGTTCACGCGGTTACTTAAAAAAACATACACAATATTTGTTTTAGGATCTGCCCATACACATGTACCTGTATAACCCGTATGCCCAAACGCAAGTGGCGATACCAGCTTAGATGGATAAGGTTCTTTTCGCGAAGCATTATCTTTCTCCGGCTTATCAAAACCAAGCCCACGCCTGCTTACAGGGCTGTTGTAAGCCGTGAAAAGTTTTAGTGTTTTTTCTTTGATGTATTGTTTGCCATTGAACGTGCCTCCATTAAGATACATCTGAAAAATAGCCGCTATGCCTTCCACATCACTGAATAATCCTGCGTGGCCGGCAACTCCGCCAAACATTGCTGCGCCGGGATCATGCACATCTCCATGAAGATGTTGCATACGGAATTCCATATCATTTTCAGTAGGCGCAATCCTGTTTGTATCAAATTTTTCCCGTGGCTTAAAACCTGTTGAGGTAAGACCCATTGGCTGGTAAAAATTTTTATCGGCATATTTATCCAGTGTCAAACCGGAAATTTGCTGCACAATTTTTCCAAGGAAAATAAAATCATTATCACTGTAAACATATTTATCTGAAGGACCGAGACGGCTATCAAGAATGCGTTTGTAAATAGTGTCTTCCCAGTCATTACGCAGGTACATATTTTGCGCAACCCTGATACTGAACGAATCATTTTGCAAAGGGGAATAAAGGGAAGCCATTGGCTGCTTCGTATTCGTGTCAATGGTTTCTTTATAGAAAGGAATATAAGCAACAAGCCCCGCCTGGTGCAAAAGTATTTTCCTGATTTCCAGCTTGGCTTTATTGGTTCCTCTCACCCACGGAAGGTAATCGCCGAGTGTTTTATCTAACTTAATTTTTCCTTCGTCATAGAGCTTCATTACAGAAATTAGCGTTGCGCAAATTTTTGTAACAGATGCCATATCATAAATCGATTGCAAAGTTACCGGCTCAGGCTGATCATAATTATATTTTCCATACGCTTTTTCAAAGGCCACTTTGCCATCTCTCGCAGCCAATACAACACAACCGGGATATGCTCCTTTGGCAATACCATCTTCTGCAATGCTGTCAATTATTTCAAGTTTAGCTGCGCTTAGCCCTACGACTTCCGGCATCACCACCGGCAAAAGATTTTGCGTAACAATGCCGCTTCCATATTTATAATTATCACACACGGTAACCGGCAACTTTCCTTTAGCCAGCAATTTTCCTTCAAGAATATCTGCGGCTGTGCGTTGTGTTATAGAATCATCTTCGTAGCAGGCAATGAGGTTGGCTGCATTGCAGAAATTTTTAAGTGCATAAGGATTACCAAAATCAAAAATGATGGTGGCATTGTTTTGTTGAATTTGATTGATAAGATCAAGGGCGTAAGTACTTATTCCAAAATTATTTGAAGGATATCTTGCATAGTTGTGAACGCCTATTACCACTGATTTGTATCGGTTCTTAATTAATTCAACCGTTGATAAAATTCTTGCAGCATCTTCTTTGTAATTAAAATAGAATGCGTCAGCATTATAATTGTCCTGCATTCTTTGCGCAAAAGCATTAGCGCTGTCGAGGCCAATGCCTACATAAACAATTTCTTTTTCTTTACCCGCCGGTTTTGTAAGAGGAAAAAATTGTTCGTCTTTTTTACTCAAAACTGTTATGGCATTTTCAGCGACAAGCTGCTTCATTTCGTTTACGCCTTTATTAAGGTCGTTAGTAAGGTTATCAGTATTGATTGGTTTTACGTTTGCAACGCCATATACATATTTATATAAAAGCACTTTTTTACATTTCGCATAAATATCATTCCAGCTTAGTTTGTTTGAATCAATTGCCTCCCTGACTTTTGCAATGGAAGAAGCGACGTCTTCAGGAAGGCAAAGCATATCGTTACCGGCTATAAGCGACTGTGCCGCAATTTGGCCACCGGGAAAGAACTTCGCAACACCCTGCATTCCCAAAGCATCAGTGAAAGTAAGTCCCTGGAAATGTAGTTGATCACGCAGCAGCCCGGTCACATTTTTTTTAGATAAAGAAGT
>JALYYM010000001.1 GCA_030946565.1 Bacteroidota bacterium
ATGGCGGCTTCGATGGGCGTTATAATGATGCTGATGATGGGAAACATGTATCCTGATAAAAAGATTAATACAGGTATAGTAATAGGAAGTTTTGTAGTTTTTGCTTTAATACTTACAGCCCTGCGTACGCAAACTCCCATTGGTGACGTGCAATATATGAAGGCGATGATACCCCACCACTCTTCTGCAATAATGACGAGCGAGCATGCAGACATTAAAGACCCGGAAGTAAGGAAGCTTGCAGATGGTATTATAGCAGCGCAAAAAAAAGAAATAGCGGAGATGAAAGCGATATTAAAAAGAATGGGGAAGTAAGAAAAATTTTGTAATGCCTTGCCTGTTGAAATATTGCTTACAGCTATCTTATTAGCATACTCAAATAGAGGAGTCTTTCAGGTAGCCACGGAAAAAATAATAACAAGGCAATCGAATTCGCCGGGAATAATGAAATAGAAATATTGGACAATGATTTTTCGTAAGTAGATAGGTTAAGCAACACTTAAATTTTTTGTTCTTGGATTATCGTTTCCAATATGGCCACTGCACTTCAATGTAAGGTTACCGGATATAATCCAGCGGCAATTTTACCCGATAAAGATGAAGGATAAAAATCCTCTTCTAGTGATCTAACGGTTAATGTTACACGCTAACTTAATGAAGGTGGTTTTTACTTTCGTGCACAAACGAAAGAGTATTTATATTTGAGGAAGAACTAAGTAATTGTCGGCTAAACATGTATAAATATGGAACAACTGGACAGAGTAATAATACACGCTGCACGCCTCGGTGAGTTGCCTGTATTAGAGGAACTTATTGGCCGTAAAGCCAATGTGAATGCAAAAGATGAAAAAGGGTATACTCCTCTTATAATAGCCTGCTACAATAACAAATACGAGGCCGCTGCATTATTACTTCAGTCTAAGGCAGATGTAAATGCACAGGATGCCGGGGGCAATACTGCCCTGATGGGCGTGTCATTTAAAGGATATTCCAACATCGCACAACTTCTAATTGATAATGGCGCGGAATTAAACCTGCAGCATGGCAATGGCGGCACGGCTTTAATGTTCGCGGCCATGTTTGGCCGTAATGAAATAATAAAGTTGCTGCTTGCAAATGGGGCCGATAAATCTATTTTGGACAGCCGTGGCCTTTCAGCACTTGACCTTGCGGCCCAGCAAAACAACGAAGAAGGGATGAGGTTGTTGAAGGAATAAAAAGTCTATTTAGTACAAAAATCATAAAGTTTTATAAGAGCTGGATTTCAAAATTTTTATCACAGTTTCATAATCCTGCCTAAATAAATCAATTTATAAAGTTTGCAGGCCATTAATTTAATGCCGATTTAGACTATACAACCCGGAGTTTATGCTCTTCCAATGATTCGCCACAATTCGCTATCACGATAGTAATATTTTGATGAGCGGCATATCACAGGATAATTTTTAACCGGGATTGCGCTTGTATGCAAAAATTCTCGAAATTTAATTGCTCTTGAATTTGGATTATCCGTTATTGATACTTTGAATTTTTTAAATCCTTCTATCTTATTGTGCTCTTGCACTTCTTCTAATATAAGCTGATACCTTTTTGCTTTTCTCAGACACAATCTTAATTCTGGTGACAAGGTTTTAATTTCAGCATTAGAAAGAAATAGTGAACATATAAAACTTTGAATTTAGTAAATCTTTCGGGCCGCAAATTAATTTCGTGAACTGATGGCAAACATTTTAAACTTCCCTGTCCCTGCTCAGGTTCTTTAAAACATTATTTGATATCAGAGAATTTGGAATAATAATCCGGTCGTTTTCATCGTCTTCGATAACGGTATCGTGCCAGTTAATCTCGACCACTCTGCCTTCATTTCCCTGTATACTTATCCTGTCATTAATTTTGAAGGGCTTGTTGATAATAATAAATATTCCGCTCATCATGTTACTCAATACCTGTTGAGAAGCAAAGCCAATAATAAGTGTAGTGGCGCCGGCGCCGGCGAGAATAGTTTTTGCAAAATTTTTGGTGATCGGTAAAATAAGTAACGCCCATCCAATGCCTACCATATAAATCACCAGGACAATTATATGTTTAAGAAAAATAAAATTGGTGAGATCCGCATCTGATTCCCTTGTCTTTCGCTTAAGTGTGCGCTGCAGGTATTTGTTAACGATTGCAGCAAAAATAATAGTTCCCGCAAGTACAATAGCAAAGTAAATCAACGCTTCACTATCAGCTAAAATATGATCAAGTCTCTTCATTATATTAAATTATGATTTAGTGGATTGTCATTTTGGTTTCTTTATTGCCGGGTAATCTAAGCGAATCCTTTTTCGAGTTCTGATAAAAATAGCCAAACATTCAATGCGAGACATCATTAAAATGCGGCGGAAATTCTTCGATATTGCCCATACTTTACAATACAATTGATAATAGTAACCAGTCAAAAAGCTTAAGAAAATAATGCTTTACATTCCTTCTTCTAATGACGCAAGATGGCAGTGAAATATTTGTCCCGGCGATCATAAGAATATTAAGGAAGTTTGTAACGAAAGAGTGTTATTATAATCGCGGTAATTCAACAAGCAAAAAAAATATAATGACCACCAGGGAGAAATTACATGTTATCGTTTTTGGAACAAGAACTAAAGCAGGAAGGCAGTTTGATGTGGTGCTGCTTTGGATCATTTTATTAAGCGTGATAGCGGTGATGCTCGAAAGCGTTCCGGAATTCGGTGATCGCTATATCAAATTGTTTTTTGTTGTTGAATGGTTTATGACGATCCTCTTTAGTATTGAATATCTTTTAAGAATTTGGATTAGCCCTAAGCCTATTAAATACCTTTTCAGCTTTTGGGGTATCATAGATTTTTTATCTATAGTTCCTACTTATTTAGGCCTTTTTGTAATTGGCTATCACTATTTTATTGTCGTAAGAGTATTCAGATTATTGCGTGTGTTTCGTATTATGAAACTGGCGCGGTTCAATGCTGAAGCAGGTGCACTACTTGGGGCGCTCAAAAGCAGCTTGCATAAGATAAGCATCTTCCTGCTGGCAGTAGTTTCTATAGTTGTGTTCCTCGGAACTATAATGTATGTGATTGAAGGGGGTGAAAAAGGCTTTACAAGTATTCCTCAAAGTATATACTGGGCAATAGTAACAGTGACAACGGTAGGCTATGGCGACATGGTTCCGCATACGGTGTTAGGAAAATTTATTTCGTCTATAGCCATGATAATTGGATACGGTATTATTGCAGTGCCTACCGGCATCATCACGGTTGAAATGTCAAGATCTGCTTTAAAATCCATTAAATGCAGTTCCTGCAACCATGCCAATGATGGTGCAGCACTATTTTGTAACAAATGCGGGCATGCTTTAAATGATGAATAAATGAAAGAATTTTTTAATTATACATTATATCAAATAGGCGGCTATTCAATTAAAGTATCATCGATAATTGTTTTCATAACCTTCTTTGTTATTGTTTTTATCCTGCTTCGTGTATTAAAAACGATTATTTATAAAGTAAGGAGAATTGAGGTGGCAAAAAAATATGCTATCTATAGCTTAATAAAATATTGTGTACTGGTTTTTTCTTTTATAATCGGGTTACAGATATTGGGCCTGAATTTATCTGTGCTTGTTGCCGGCTCCGCAGCGCTCCTTGTAGGAATCGGATTGGGATTGCAAAATCTTTTTAGCGACTTTGTTTCCGGTATTATCTTATTGGTTGACTCGAGCGTGAAAGTAAATGACGTAATAGAAGTAAACGGCCTCGTATGTAAAGTGCAGGAAATTAATTTGAGAACAACTACCGTTTTAACGAGAGACGATAATTACATTATACTTCCCAATACCGATCTAACAAAAAATCACCTCATCAACTGGACACATAATCACATCGCCTCACGATTTGAAGTCACTATCGGCGTTGATTACTCATCTGATGTAAAGATGGTGATGAAAATTTTGAAGGAAGCAACTGCTAATCAAAATGGCATTTTAAATACACCTGCTTCTTTCGTCCGCTTTACGGATTATGGCGAATCATCTTTAAATTTTTCAGTGTTTTTTTGGACAGAAGAAATTTTCAGCGCTGAAAATATTAAAAGCGATGTACGAAAAAAAATATTTGAATTATTTAAAAATAATAACATCACCGTGCCTTTCCCGCAGCGGGTATTACATATTCGTAAATAACGATGGACGGGCAAATTAAAAAACTTCTGTTTAACCCAACTATAGGAAGAATTGTCCCCATATTTATTGGCATAGTTCCAACTGTCTTATTTCTTTCGGCGATGAATAATTATTTATCGCCTATATATATTTGTGTTTTACGTTTTGATTAATCCAGGTGAGGCAATCCTTTAAATTTGTAAAAACCTGGCTTGACGGAATAAGATCAGGAATTATTTTTATTCTTTCAAGCATGTAGCGCGGCTGGCTTGAAATGCATACAAGCAACACCTTTTTACCTTCCTCCACCAGGTCAACAAACGTATCTTCCAGGGCATATAAACCCGATTGATCCACGTAGCTCATGTTATCCATTCTAATAATAATCGCAGATGCAGTTGTAGGGATCTGTTTAATAAGAATGCTGAAATCACTTGTTGACCCAAAAAATAAAGGGCCATTTATATGTTTAATAAATACGTCCTCTTTTAAATTTTCCGGAAAATCAAATTCATCTTCCCAGGCTGTTTCTTTTTTCAATGGCTGTACCAAAGAGTCTTTTGCAGTGAGGTCGCCGATTTTTTTCATGAACATCATCGAGGCGATAATCAATCCGATCCCTACGGCATACACAAGATTCCATATTGATGACAGTATTAGTACAACCATCATTATTACAATTTCAGAACGGGGCATGGCCGGTATCGCTTTTAAGCCTTTATAGTCTATCACCCCAATGCCCACGGTTATCAATATTCCTGAAAGTACGGCTGCCGGCACCTTTGATGCCAACGGCCCAAGAGCCAGCAAAATAACCACGATAAAAATTGCTGCGACAATCCCTGAGATCCGTGTTTTGCCACCTGCATTTATATTTACTACCGTTCTTATAGTTGCTCCTGCGCCCGGAATACCACCGAAGAGGGCCGCTACACCGTTTCCTATGCCCTGGCCGATTAATTCTTTATTTGGATTGTGCCTTGTTTTCGTCATATTATCTGCTACCACTGAGGTAAGCAAAGAATCGATGCAACCTAAAAGCGCTAATGATAAAGCGCTGAAAATAAAGGGCGATATTTCGCTGAATTTAAATTGAGAAAAAATTTCCAGGTGCGGCAGCGGAAGGCCTGAAGGAATGGTGTCTATTGAAATATAATTCACGCCGGCATAATAAGCCACAGCGCTGACAGCAATTAGCGCCACGAGGGCGCTTGGAATTTTGGTTGTTATTTTTTTAAATCCATAAATTATAAAGATAGTGCAGCAGGTAAGCAACACTTCTATCCATTTTATGTTTCGCAAGGCTCTTGGTAATATTTTAATAGAACCCAACACTCCGGAAGATTCCTTAGCAGCGAGCGTCTCCGACTCCTGTGCAATTTCTTCGGATGTAATTTTCTCCGCCCGCTGTACCGTTTGTTTGTAATCTTCAATAACGAATATATTTTGATCGGCTTCTTCCTTTAAAATATTTTGAACAATTGCCGCTTCAGCATGTTGCTTAAACTGGCTTACATAACTTTCATCTTTTTTGGGATTGTAGCCTAATGAAGGAATGATTTGGGTTATAATTATAATCACCCCTATTGCTGTCATAAAACCGGAGACTACGGGGTAAGGAATGTACTTGATGTATTTTCCCAATCCGATGAGGCCAAGAATAATTTGAAATATACCTACCATTAAAAACACACCTAAAATAGCAGGTAATGCTTTGGCAAGATTCCCATCGTTAGAAGCGATAATGCCAGCGATGATCACCATGCTTATGGCAGTCATAGGTGCTGTAGGCCCTGAAATTTGAGTATTGGTTCCACCGAAAAGGGCTGCAAAAAAACCAATAAAAATTGCACCGTATAATCCCGCGCTTGCGCCCAAGCCTGAGCTTACGCCGAAAGCAAGCGCTAATGGCAACGCAACAATACCGGCAGTGATACCGCCGAAAAAATCTCCTTTAATATGTTTGAAAACTGACATTGATTCTTTTAAATATATTGGATGCGATAACAACTAAATTATGTTAAAAATCTGTCGCTCCAAAAAATAGTAATGAAGGTTTTGATTAATGATCTGTAAAACCAATATAGTATCGATTCCTAATTTGGCTGAATAAAATATATACTTTATACATAAATAAAATACCT
>JALYYM010000008.1 GCA_030946565.1 Bacteroidota bacterium
ATGGACATCCGCTTGCTGACGCTGGTTAGTGTCAGTCCTTCTTTTATTCAACATGAATAATGAAATTATGTAAATCAAATAACTTTGTATAATTTTATACCCGAACAAGTAAAAAATTATACTATGCTGGAAAAGAAGAAAAATATTAAAAAGCTATCTAAAGATATTACTGAATCAATTTTAGAAGTTAATAAACCGATTGAAGTGTACGGTAATACTGTCTATGCAGGCAGAAGCGACTATCAGAATAATGGCGGCAGAAATAGGAATGTTTTGCTTATTGGCGCAGGCCGCAAGCCTGAAAACCAAATGACATCGCTTGAAAAAATGAAGGTCGTACACGCGGGCCTTAGTAAGAACGATTTGGAAAGCCTGAAAACAAAAACAAGATTGGATTACGGTAAACTTGCTAGAGTATTATCGGTAACACGGGCTACATTGATCAATAAAAAAAAGCAAGAAAAATTCAGCGCTGTATTAAGTGAGCGCATCATGAGCCTTGCTGATATTTACTCTTACGGTTATGAAGTTTTTGGGGATGAAGGCCGCTTCAATCAATGGATGTTTCATCCTAACAGGGCATTAAATGGCCAGGCGCCTTATGAGCTTATGGATAATCAATATGGCCGGCAGGAAGTAAGGGATATTATTGGAAGAATTGATTATGGCGTTTATTCTTAAATACTTTGCATGGTTGTTTACAGAATAGGAAGGACAATACGGGCGGATGACCTTACAGGTGAGGGCTCCCGCTTAAATGGTGGCCGATGGAATCATAAACTTACTCCCTGTATCTATACTTCAGAGAGCCGTGCGTTGGCTTTGCTGGAATACACCGTTAATGTAAGTATAGATGAAATTCCCAGGGCCTTAAGCTTTACCACTTTCGAAATACCAGATGCCGGAATTCAGGAAGTAACAGAAGAGGAACTACCCGGCAATTGGAAAGATGTGCCTGTACCATCCTCGGCAAAAGATTTTGGAACTGCACTGCTGAAAAAAGAACAAGCACCTGTTTTTAAAATACCTTCTATAGTAATTACACAGGAGTATAATTATATACTGAACCCGCTACATGCCGATAGCAGAAATTTTAAAATACTGGATATAAAAGATTTTGTTTTTGATGTAAGGATTAAGTTGCAGTGATATTTTTTTTAAGTTTTTGAAGAATTAATACTTCATAAAAACAATCCCCACTCATCTTCGCAATCATCTTTTTGAAATGATGCAACCCATTGTTTAAATAATTCGCGAAAGGTGTCTATTTCACTGCGTATGATAAGCCGGTATTGCTCTTCCATTAAATCATCTTCCATAAAACCATTGGTAGAAATTTTTATAAACTGTGCATTCTTTCTTATGATGGCGGCATTCTCCATTCGTATAATGTACAAGCCGGCTTCAGAGCTTCTTATTTTAGCGCCCACCTGGTATGCATCGCCAAGCATCATCGCTTTATGGTCTTCCATATAACCTTTTGGATATAAGCTATCTTCCGCCGGTTCTTTCATGCTATCGAATGCTGCTTTAAGAACAATCATCACCTGGTTCCATTGTTCATACATTGCTTTGCACAAATCCCGCGTGGCATTGGGCTTCCATTCTTCACCTTCTTCCTCATCGTGAAAATCATCATCCCATTCGGGCAATTCATTTAAGTCATCAATTTCCATGTAATAAATGTATTGAATTTTTTAAGCCTTGGATAGATGTAATTTAATACATGAAAGAAAACTTAACTCCTGTCCTGTGTTTCACCAATACATTGAAAAAAACACAATTTTTGTCTTCTATTCATTCAATAGAAATCTCTTAACCAATTCTCTTTTTATTTGTTATTAATTCCAAATGAGTAAAGTTTATAGTTTAAAGAAAGTTCAATTTTTACCAATAAAAATTGAGAATGCCTGGGAGTTTTTTTCTTCCCCGGCGAACTTAAAAAAGATAACGCCACCTGATCTTGGGTTTAATATTATTTCAGAACATCACGGAGAAGAAGTGTATGCAGGGCAGTTAATTGAATATACAGTGAAGCCGGTGTTGGGTATTCCGCTTTACTGGATGACGGAAATAACGCATGTTGAGCCGATGAAATATTTTATTGATGAACAGCGCTTCGGGCCCTATTCATTTTGGCATCACCAGCATCATTTTAAAGAAGTGAGTGATGGCGTTGAGATGACAGATATTGTGCATTACAAAGTTCCCTTCTGGTTCTTTGGTGATATTGCCAATTCTCTTTTTGTGAAAAAACAATTGGAAAAAATATTTGAGTATCGTGAGAAGGTTGTGAAGGATTATAAGTTTTAGTCTTTAACAGACGCCGGACACAATGGAGCTCGAATGTTGAGCTTGTCGAAACATGAGCTTGTCGAAACATGAGCTTGTCGAAACATGAAACATCAATAATATCAGATAAGCTTGATTTGATTATTGCGAATTATATTTTCTTATCAATTCCCTTGCCTTTATTCCTGATTCTTTTAAATCGTTTGTTCGCCAATGCCCATTTGAAGCCGCACGTGGAAGCAGCACCGAGC
>JALYYM010000029.1 GCA_030946565.1 Bacteroidota bacterium
AATAGCGATACCCTTTATCGTAAAACACCGGGATAGAATAACTGTACAGTAAATCATTTTCATAGGCATACAGGCGGCTGTCATAGCCATCTGTTTCAAAATATTGCAGCCTTACATTGCCTGAATACCTTTTTAAAAGAGGCTTATAAATTACATCTGTATAAACAAGGAAACCATTTTGTGCGTCATCACTTCTCTTATCAAACCATGACAGCTCAATACGCGACCGGAAGGTAAACGTGGTATTTATCTTATAGCTGAATTGGGTTCTTAATCCTTGTTTCGGCTTTACCACTGCAGGGTTTAAAGCAAGTCCATCGGGGTTATAATTAATCGCTTTCTTTTCTATTCGGTACCGTACGTACATCTCTGCCTGCTTACCTGGTTTATATGTCAATTGAAGCAGGTACTCACTTCCTGACGAAGGAGCATCAACGCGAAACCTGAGCCAGGGAAAATGAAAGAAATCTGCATAAGCATCAATGCGAAGAAAATCGGAAGGTGTAATGCTAATGCCTGAATAAAAGCCACTTTCATTTGTCGGGAACGTGCTTTCTGTAAAGGCATTGGTATAAAGAGACTGGTAACCTCTGGAAATATTGCGATACAGGAAGCTCATATCAACATGCCTGTCAAGGCTTATTAATAAGCCGTCAATAAATGCTTTATCCAAATCCTGGTCTGCTGCGGCTTCGCCGAAGAAATGCATGTTTTTAAAAGTATAGCTATAATCTATACTATAGTTGCCGGCTGTTTTTCCTGAGAGTGAATACTTATTATATAACAGGCCCGCTTTGGTAATATTATGGTCAAAACTATAATGAACTGCATTTACCCCGAAATGAATTTTTTCATTGGAATAACTTAGGTTGCCCCCCACCGTTAGCTGGCCCTGGGAATTCTTATCTTCCACTTCACTATGCGTGCGATGGTAGCCGGATGTTTGTAATGACGAAACAAAGTCTTCGAAGTTGAGCGTGTCTGTTATAAAGTTGGCATCCACTTTACGGTAGCTCGCAAAAGCTGTGCCTTCCCAATTGTTCTTCGTTAAAGTAATGCCGATACCGCGGTTGAAAATAATTTCGCCGGCGGAGTTGTACGGGCGTAATACATCAGACTGCCTTTTAATGTTTGAAATATCACTGCTCTTTTTAAATGCGAGGCTTTGCCATTGCGTAAGCCCCTGGCCAAGGTTTACTGTAAAGTCACCTATGGCAAGCGATTTAATTATGCCAAGGTTTCTTACAAAGAAATGTGCTGAATAAAAATCAAACCCATTCTTCTGCGCTCCTTTAAAAAATTGCTCACCGGCATCTTTTTCAGCAGTGATGCCATATTGCAGTAAGTTTTTAAAAATATATTTATAACGAACAAAAAGCTTTTGCGGGCTGCCGGGATAAAAATTATTTGCAGTGCTGCTATCAAGAAGATAGCCTTTCGATTTTTCCAATACTTGTGAAGAACGTATCAATACAGAGTGTTCCCCATTCTTTAAGCGGCTGCCCAATGTGTTGAATACATCAATTTTTATTGCAACCGTTATGTAAGGTTTTACCTTTCTTATCAGCGAAAGATCCCAACCGGGAATAGCCTGCAACTCGTAGATGCTTACAAAATTGCCAAGTAAATTCCTGTAGATAAGAAAATCACTTATCTGTACCGGGTTTATAAATTTTAATTCCTGTAATTGCCCCTCATCAGCATAATTTAAGTTGATAGGGTCTTTTATAAAATGCGACAGTTCCTGCAGGTAAGAGTCATCTTCTGTTTCGGCGTCTTCATTTGCTTCGGTCAGGTTTTCAAGTTGCTGCTCCACAACAGGCGGTATCACTGGCTCCTGTGTAGTTGGCTCGTGTGGCACTTCCTGGGCATGCACACTATTAGAGATAAGCTGTAACGATAATATGCCTGCAATAAAAAAGAGGCGGCTTATAATATTAATTCTGCTCACGCTCTTTTGATTTGAAATTAATAATAAGCATCAATCCCGGGCTAAAGCCTAATTGCGAATGATAGTTTGCACTTACATCTAACCGGAAATTGTTCCAGCTAATACCGGCGCCTGCATAAGGCGATTCATTTTCAGAAGCGATACCTACTCTAGCAAAAAATTGTTTGGCAAAACTATATTGTACACCTGCATTTACATTTACCGGCAGATCTTCCTGCTTTACTATTTCTATACTTACTAATAAATCATCTGAAGCTTCATAGCCTGCACCAAATTTATAAATGGAGCCAAGCTTTTCGTTATTGGTTTTACTAAGGTTTCCTCCCACAGGATTGTAAAAGTGGATACCCGCACTCAGCTTGTCTGTAAGATGCGCAATCGCTCCTAATTCAAAATTAACAGCAGAGGAAGAGCCATAACCCGGAATGCGGTAAGAATAATAATTGAATTTGACACCAACATCCAGTGCGCTGCCAAGACTGCGTGCATACGCTATGCCCAATTGAGATTCATTATAATTTTTAAAACCAAAATAATCTGCCTGTACACCAAAGTTTCCTTGTTTGGTAGAAAATACACCCACGGCGGAATACATATTGGTCTCCGCAAGCAAAAATCTTCTTTCGCCGTAAACGCCTATTGCCGGGCCTGTAATTTGCGCAAGCGCCGCCTGGTTAGAAGTAAAAGAAAATGCATCCACATGATGAAGGCTGTAAGCGCTTAAACCAATGTAAGGAGCTGCTATGGCTCTGCGCAGCGATTGAGCATTGGATGCTAAAGAAAGATTAGCAAAAAATAAAAACAGGTAAAATTTTCTCAAAGTAGTTATGGTATTGATTAAAAATAGAGATTAAAAGTAGACTTCTGTGGGTTGTGTAAAAAATAGTGATAAGTGATTATAGCGGGTTAATTTTGCGCCCATGAAATTATTAGATGGAAAGGTGGCATCACAGGCCATAAAAGATGAGCTTAAAAATAAAATTGAGGAATTAAAAAAGCTCAATAAAAAACTGCCGCAACTTGCTGCAATACTTATTGGTAATAATCCCGCAAGCGAAACCTATGTTGCTTCTAAAGTAAAAAATTGTGAAGCGGTAGGCATTACATCTACACTTTTAAGATTTGAAGATTCAATTAAAGAAGATGAGCTTTTGAACAAAATAAATGAGCTGAATGAAAATGATGACATTGACGGAATACTGGTACAGCTTCCTTTGCCAAAACATATTTCAGAAGAAAAAGTAATTAATACCATAATACCTTCGAAAGATGTAGATGGATTCCACCCGGTAAATGTGGGCAAAATGGTTTTAGGTTTTCCATCATTTATTTCTGCTACGCCTTATGGGATTTTGTTATTGCTGCAGCATTATAAAATAGATACGAGTGGTAAAAGTGTAGTAGTGATCGGGAGGAGCAATATTGTAGGCACACCGATAAGCATTTTGTTATCACGGAATGCGGATTATGGAAATGCTACAGTTACGCTTTGTCATTCACGCACAAAAAATATTGATGACCTTTGCAGGCAGGCTGATATTATAATTGCGGCGATTGGTAAACCCAATTTTGTAACAGCGGATATGGTAAAAGAAAATGCGGTAGTAATAGATGTAGGTATTAACCGCGTAAAAGATGAAACAAAAAAAAGCGGGTATGCGTTGGCGGGAGATGTCGATTTTAAAAATGTTTCCGAAAAAGCAGCATACATTACTCCTGTACCTGGCGGCGTTGGGCCGATGACAATAGCGGCGCTGTTAATGAATACGTATAAGGCTTGTATGGGAAATAGGGAAGGAAGAAATATTCAACATTCAACAGCTAATATTCAATAATCAATTAAAGAGAATGAATATTAAAAAAGGTAATTAAGATGGAAGAAAAAAAATTTGATCTTGAAGACAGGCTTGTTGATTTTTCATGCAGGGTAATTGAGGTCGTTGAGGCTTTACCATCTACAAGAGCTGGAAATTATATCGCAGGACAATTAATAAGATGTGGGCTTGCACCATCTTTGTTATATGGGGAAGCTCAAAGTGCAGAATCGAGAATGGACTTTGTGCATAAAATGAAAATCAATCTTAAAGAACTTAAAGAAACAAGAGTGTGCTTAAAAATTATTACAAAATCCGTGATGATAAAACCAGTTGAAAGACTAAACAACATCAAATCTGAAAATGAACAATTGGTTTCTATAATTGCAAAAAGCATCGATACGGCCAAGAAAAATATTGAATTAAATAAAAAAAAGCCCCCGGATAAAATATAAAAAATAGTATAATTTTCAATTGATACTTGAACATTGAATATTGATTGTTGAATATTGAATATTGAATATTTTTTTTTAATTGTTACGCAAGTATGATTTCTGAAACACTTACAAATACCAGCATTCTTCTTCCTGTAATGGAGTCTTTTTACACCATCCAGGGCGAGGGATTTCACCAGGGCAAAGCAGCTTATTTTATAAGGCTGGCTGGCTGTGATGTTGGCTGTGTATGGTGCGATGTAAAGGAAAGCTGGGATAAAAATTTGCATCCTTTGCAGTCAATAAATGATATTGTTACCGATGCAAAAAAATTTCCTGGACGCCTTGCTGTAATCACCGGAGGGGAGCCTGCAATGCATAACCTCGAAGAGCTAACGAATGATCTTCACAAAGAAG
>JALYYM010000062.1 GCA_030946565.1 Bacteroidota bacterium
CCGGTAAATAACACCAGACTTCAAATTAAAAGAAATGGAATTTTTCAGTGAACCCGCAGTTGCTATATTTAATTTTGTTTTATCTTTTTTTATAAAACCACCCCTGTCCGCAGACGCTATTAAGCAAATGCCGCAGAACATTACAACCACCAATAAAATTTTTGACTTCCTCAACGTTATTAAAAATTAGTTTAATCTTAACAAAGATACAAAATATTATTAAAAAAATAAGCCGTTCATCATTTAATTAAAAACGCATTTAATGCTTGAATATTTTAAAAAAATAGTAATTTGGAATAACATATATGTTTTTATATGAAAGAAAATCCATACCGTCAGGATAGAGAGTTGAAAGAATTGCTGTTACAGTACAGTAATTTTAAAACCGGCAAGAAATTTAGTTTCATCGAAGAAGACTCATTTGAAAGGATCATAGATTATTTCGACGAGAGTGATGATATACCTTCTGCCGTTGAGGCAGTTAATTTTGCCGTCGAGCAATTTCCATATTCTGCATCGCTGCTTATAAAAAAAGCAGATCTTCTTATAGCCACACGCAGATACCGGGAAGCACTTTCAATATTAGAAAAAGCGGAGCTATTGGATAGCACTGATATTAACTTATATATTCTTAAGACTGATGCACATCTTGCATTAGATAATCACCAAAGAGCTGCTGAAATTTTGGAGAAAGCGATTCATGTATTTGAAGGCGTGGAAAAAACTGAACTTCTTTTTGAACTGGCAGACGTATACGATGATTATGAGGATTTCGATAAAGTATTTAACTGCCTGAACCTAATACTTGAGCAGGATAATACGAATGAAGAAGCCTTGTATAAGATATGCTTCTGGACTGACTATACGGGGCGCAATGAAGAAAGTATAACACTTCATAAAAAAATAATAGACGAATTTCCTTACACCCAATTGGCCTGGTTCAATCTTGGAGCTGCCTACCAGGGATTAAAATTATATGAAAAGTCTATTGATGCTTACCAATACGCAATAGCTATTGACGAAAAATTTGATTACGCCTATCGTAATATGGGAGACGCTTATTTGAGACTTCATAAATATCGGGAAGCAATTGAAGTTTTACAAAAGGTGCTTGAGCTTTCAATGCCAGAAGAAGTAATTTATGAAGCGCTTGGCCATTGCTACGAGAAATTGAAAAATCCTGCCCAGGCAAGGCTGCACTATCGAAAAGCTTCGCATCTTAATTCCACAGACAGCCATTTATATTATAAGATTGCGGGTACATACATGAATGAAGGTTATTGGGAAAGCGCAATTAAAAATTTGGAAAATGCAATGCGCATTAACCGTTCTCAACCGGACTACCATTTTGCCCTCGCGAAATGTTATATAAAAATGAATAAGATAAAAGATGCTGTTATATATTTTTCCAATTTTATAAAAGCACGCCCTAAAAATTCTAATGGCTGGAAAGAGCTTATAAAATGCCTGTACGATGCAGCTTATTTTGAAGAAGCCCTTGAGCAAGCCGATAACGCACGAAAGAGTACTAATAATAAACCCTTGTTTATTTTTTATAAATCAGCAATATTTTTTGCTTTGGGTAAATCAAAGGAAGCATTACTGCATCTTGAATTGGGACTGCAAAAGTCTCCCTCTCTGGTAAAACAATTTATTGAGTTAAATCCCTCCCTCCTTCAACATCAATCTGTGGTGGAGCTAATTGCCAGGCATAAAAACAAAAGATCTACGGGAAAGAAAAAATAATTTAAAGTTTCTTACATCTTTGGATTTTCCTTTTACAAAACTATCTTTGGCGCCAAGCTAAAATTAAGAGTATGAATTTTAATCTTTCCCAGATTCCTGACAGAGTTACTAAGCCAAGAGAACACGGCCTAACCATGATTATGGATAAGGGCCTTAGTGTTGAAGAAGCCAGAAACTTTTTAAGTGCTGCAAACGATCACATTGACATTATCAAACTGGGATTTGGCACCGCGTTCGTCACTCCGAACCTGAAAGAAAAAATTGATCTCTATCAGTCTTTTAATATCCCTGTCTATTTCGGTGGAACCTTGTTTGAAGCGTTTCTTATAAGAAACCAGTTTAAGGATTACATAAACCTGTGTAAGGATTTCAATATTAGTTATATGGAAGTAAGCGATGGATCTATAGAGATTCCCCATGCTGAAAAATGCGGCTATATAGAGAAACTTACAAAGCTGGGAACCGTGCTCAGCGAGGTAGGCAGTAAAGATGCAGAAAATATTATTCCTCCCTATAAGTGGATTGAGCTGATGAAGGCTGAACTGGAGGCCGGTGCCAAGTATGTAATCGCAGAAGCAAGGGAGGCGGGAAATGTTGGTATATATCGCGGCACAGGTGAGGTAAGGCAAGGCCTTGTTCAGGAAATACTCACACAAATACCTGAGGAAAAAATTCTATGGGAAGCTCCGCAAAAATCCCAACAGTTATATTTCCTGGAGCTTATAGGTTGTAATGTAAACCTCGGTAATATAGCGCCCAGTGAAATAATTGCGTTAGAAGCCATGCGCATCGGCCTTCGAGGCGATACATTTCATTTATACTTAAATAAAGAAATAGCTTAATGAAAAACTATGGATTGTTGGGCAATCCTTTGGGTCATTCCTTTTCACAAAAATATTTTTCAGAAAAATTTCAGCACGAAAATATTAATGATTGCGTGTATGCAAATTTTGAAACGCCTGACCTTAATTCAAAAATTGAGGATTTAAAAAATGATGACAATCTCTGTGGCTTAAATGTTACCATTCCTTACAAAACCCAAATACTTTCATTTCTTAACTTTGTTTCTGATGAATGCAAAGAAATAGGTGCCTGCAATTGCATTAAGATTATTGAGAAAAAATGGTCAGGTTTTAATACCGACATTACCGGCTTTGAAAAAACATTTTCTCCAAAATTAAAATCCCATCATACAAAAGCACTTATCCTGGGAACCGGCGGATCTTCGAAAGCTGTAGTGTATGTTGTTAAAAAATTAGGTATGGAATATCTTTTCGTTTCAAGAACAAAAAATGGTTCTTTAAACGTTATTGGTTACGATGAAGTCACATCAGATATCATGTCGGAATACAATGTCGTGATCAACACTACGCCGGTAGGGATGTATCCAAACGTTCATAATTCACCCAATCTTCCGTACGAATTTGTTTCAGATAAACATTATTTTTTTGACCTGATTTATAATCCTGCGATAACGCTTTTCCTTGTAAAGGCAAAAGAGAAAGGAGCAGCAATAGAGAATGGGAAAGAAATGTTGCGCATACAAGCTGACGAAAGCTGGAGGATTTGGAATAGCGAAAATCCTTAACTCAGGTTGTCATTTCCGTAGATTTTTTAGACGTTTTGCTTTCAAATAATTTTTCAAAGAGAGGGCTTTCAGTTTTTTTTATTTTATCCCAAAAAGTAAAATACAATCCGTAATTATATTTGAACTGTTTGTGATGCAAAGAGTGATGGGAGGCGCCTATCAGCCATTTTCCTATTTTATGTTTGTCAAAATTTCGTGGATATAACTCTATGTCTAAATGGTTGATCACACTGCTTAAAGTCATTAAGGTTAATTGAATAATTATCACGTAATAATGCATTGGCAATATCATCAGCATTATCGGGAGAAATATTGCCTGGAGAAAACCTTCCAGTGGGTGAAATGAAAATGCCGTAAAAGGAGAAGTGATATTACTATTATGATGAACCTTATGCACGATTTTGAAAACCGCCGGAACATGCATCCACCTGTGAAGCCAGTAATAATATGTTTCGTGCAAAATCATAAAAATAATGAGGCTAACGGGGAGATACCACCAACCATAAGCATCAATATCAGTGTAAACTTTTGTATATCCTTTTTGCCATAAAATAACTGTCGCCGTTCCGGCTATTGAAAA
>JALYYM010000072.1 GCA_030946565.1 Bacteroidota bacterium
GCAGCCTGGACAACCGCCAGTGAAGAAATGTACAAGGCTACGCAGGAAGGTGCAGCAAATGGAAATGGCGCAGGTGACGGACAAGCCAATGCCGAACCTGAAGGAGCAGAAGCTAATGCAGGAGCGAGTGACAACGTAACTGACGCTGAGTTTGAAGAGGTGAAGTAAAATATTCCTTCTAAATATAATCTTAAAGAGGTTGCATTTTTTGCAGCCTCTTTTTTTATGCAGCTTCTCTGAATTTAAAATACATTTGCAAAGCAAAAAATTCAAATAAATAACCCCGGTAAACCTCCTGCAATCCATGAGAAAGATTATTTTAAAAGCACCTCTTTTATTCGTTTTATTTTTGATGATAAGCCAGGGTAGCTTTTCAATTGCAAGGCCGATCGTTTCTGAAAATTACCTTCCTGCGGTAAACAGAGATTACCTGAGGGCTTCTGTTTTTGCAAGCCTTTCGGCAAAAGAGTTTGGCGAGCTTACCGGTAAAAAACTTAATCTTCCACAAAGAGTTTATTTCAAGGTTATCCAGCGCAGGCTTAGGCATGAGTTAAAGGAAAACCCTGATCTTTTAATTACACGTTATTATGATCCCAAAAAAGCAAAATTCAAATTTGATGCGCTGTGGTTCGTGATTGCAGGCTTTATCGGGCCAATCGGTTTACTGTTAGCTTATACTTCTAAACAAAGAAAGGGCGGACCAACTAAAAAGAATAAAATAACTTCTGCGTGGCTTGGCTTTATATTCTTTGTTCTCTGGTTTGGATTTTCATTCATATTTTGATTCCATTTGACCTTTCCGGGTATTGATAAGATGCTAAAAACTTAGGCAGCATTTTTTGCATGACATTTTTTTAAAATAGCATTGGTAATTTATTGTGCTATCCAAAGAGCGGGGAGGCATAGTTAAGTGTATATTTTACATTCTAACTTAATCTAATTAAATTGCCGCACTTTAACCATTATGTGTGATGACGATATATTTTTCTGTTAAGTTTTATACCCATCCCGGCCAAGCCCTTTTGTTATCTGGTAACAATGAATTTTTAGGAAACGGCGAAATTAAAAATGCTGTTGAATTAAATTATATTGACCCCGAAACGTGGGGTGTTTCGATGGAACTTCCTGATGGCCTTGATGGTGTTATCTTATACAAATATCTTTTAAGTGATATTGATGGAAGCGTCATTTTTGACGGAGAAGACAATCGTTCCATTGATTTGTCAATGGTGAAAGTAAAATCCATCACTGTTTTAGATACATGGAATGCTGACTCTAATGTTGGCAATGTTTTTTTTACACGGCCTTTTAGCGAAGTGTTGCTGCCACCTCTTTCAAAAATTAAATCGTCTTTCCCTAAAAAATTTACGCACGAGTTTAGAGTAAAGGCTCCTTTGCTTAACCCCGGTGAAATCATTTGCATGACGGGTTCTTCAAAAAATTTGAAGTATTGGGATACAGCGTCTCCGGTAATATTAATGCCTAAAAATAATTGGTTTGTTACAAGGCTTGCCCTTGAGGCTGATGGCCTTCCGTTGTCTTATAAATATGGAATTTACAATATTCACGATAAGAAGTTTGTAAGGTTAGAAGATGGTGAAAACAGGATGGTGCAAAAAGATTCACGCGCTGAAACTACCCTTACTATTATTCATGATGGATTTGTAAGATGCCCTGTTACTTACTGGAAGGGCGCAGGTGTTGCTATTCCGGTGTTCAGCCTTCGCTCGGAGAAAAGCTTTGGTGTGGGGGAATTTAGCGATATGTTGCTTCTTGTTGACTGGGCAAAAAAGACGGGCCTCAAAATGATACAAATTTTACCGGTAAATGATACAACAGCAGATAATACCTGGAAGGACTCTTATCCTTACGCAGCCATTTCTGCCTTTGCAATCCACCCGTTATATATCAACCTTGAGAAGGTTGCCGGTAAGGAATTTTCGAAAATCATCAAGCCGCTGAAGAAGAAGAGAAAGCAACTTAATGATCTTGCCGGCTTCGATTATGAACAGGTAATGAAATTCAAATTGTCTGCCTTAAGAGAATTGTTTGCTGCGTTGAAAGATACTTTTAAGAATGATCCTTCTTATTTCAAATTTTTTGAGCTTAACCGTCAATGGCTTATTCCTTATGCCGTGTTTTCTTACTTAAGAGATAAATACAAAACACCCGATTTTACAAAGTGGAAAAGTCATCAAAAATTCAATGAATCTGCTGTTCAAAAATATGCCTCACCAAAGCATAAGCATTATGACGAGATAGCATTTTTCTATTTTGTGCAATATCATTTGCATTTGCAGTTAAAAGAAGTAGCCGATTATGCGCATAGTAAAGACGTGATTTTAAAGGGAGATATTCCGATTGGTATTTATCGCTATGGAAGCGATGCATGGGCCAATCCATCTCTATATAATATGGACGAGCAGGCAGGTGCGCCTCCTGACGGTTTTGCTGTAAAAGGCCAGAACTGGGGCTTTCCGACGTACAATTGGGCGACGATGAAGGAAGACGGTTTTAAGTGGTGGCGTGATCGCTTCGATCAAATGAGCAATTATTTTGATGCTTTCCGCATTGATCATATTCTTGGCTTTTTTAGAATATGGAGTATTCCGCTAAACACCGTGGAAGGAATATTAGGCCGCTTTGTGCCGGCGATACCTGTTGATATTTCAGAGTTCCATGCTAATAATATTTGGTTTGATTATGACCGGTATTGCAAACCTTTTATTACTGATGAAATAATATGGAGTATGTTTTCTGATGCCACTCCTTTTGTGCAAAATCAGTTTCTTGATTCATGGGGCGATGGGCGATATCAATTGAAGAAAGAATTTTCGGCACAGGTGCAGGTTGAAGCGTATTTCAGTAAAAGTAAAATGGAAGATCGTGATAAAATAAAACAAGG
>JALYYM010000079.1 GCA_030946565.1 Bacteroidota bacterium
AATCCGGCAATATGACCATTCTTGTTGGAGCCATTGCAAAAGCAGAAGGCAATGCGGATTATGCAAAGAAGCATTGGAAAACATTAACTACATGGACGGATTATCTTATGAATAATGGTTTTGATCCCGCCAATCAATTAAGCACCGATGACTTTGCAGGCCATCTTGCCCGTAATGCAAATCTCTCCGTAAAAGCGATTGTAGGCATCGGTTGCTATGGTATGCTTGCAAAAATGTTGAGCATGAACGATGTTGCAGAAAAATATACAGATTCAGCAAAAGATATGGCTAAACGCTGGACTGCTATGGCCGATAAAGGAGATCATTATTCATTAACCTTTGAAAGAAATGATACATGGAGCCAAAAATATAATATGGTTTGGGATAAAGTTTTAGACCTGGATCTTTTTCCAAAAGAGGTGTATCAAAAAGAAATAAAATATTATCTCACCAAGCAAAATGAATACGGCTTACCATTAGATAGCCGCAAAACATATACAAAAAGTGACTGGATAATGTGGACAGCAACCATGGCGGATAATAAAAAGGATTTTGAAGCATTCGTTGATCCCCTTTATAAGTATGCCATGGAAACACCTACCCGTGTTCCGCTGAGCGACTGGCACGAAACAACTAACGGCAAACAAGTAGGCTTCCAGGCAAGAAGTGTTGTGGGCGGCTATTTCATGAAGTTGCTGTATGAGAAGATGAATAAGTAAATTGGTGAGGGGTTGCATGTTGACTTATCATGTTCAGAGAGATTTATGAAAAAGACAATTTTTAAAAACATTTTTTATAAGCCATGTTCCTCTCCTTTGAAGAGCTTTAGGGCTTTTATGAAAATATTGATCCTGATCTTATCCCCTTTCTGCACTGCACACCTTTATGCTCAAAATTTAAACGATGGGGTAAAGCTTTTCCAATATGTATTTAATGAATTTACTCCGGGAACCGTTAAACTGAAATCAGGTGAAACCTCCAGCCAGCTTTTGAATTATAACATCCTCACTAATGAAATGATATTTAATGATAATGGAAAATATCTTGCTATTGCAAATCCCGAAAATGTTGATACGGTTTACATCGGCACCAGGGAATTTGTTCCATTGAATAATAAATTTTACGAAGTGCTGGTAAATGCGAAGATGCCTTTACTCCTTGAATTTACTGCCAGCATTAGTGAGCCCGGCACATCAACCGGCATTGCCGGCAATACTACAACTTCTGCTGCCACATCTTATAAGTCGCTGGTAAATAGTGGTGGCGCTTACGAGCTTAAACTGCCTGATAATTTTAAGGTAAAGCAGGGATACGCATATTGGATAATGAAAGACGGCGAAATGGAAAAAATTCCCAATGCAAAACAATTAATAAAAATTTTCCCGGATAAAAAAGATATTATAAATGACGCTATAAAAAAGAAGGATTTAAAATTATCCAAAAGAGAAGATGTAATTATGCTGGTTAAGCTGATTGAATATTGATTTGCTATAAAAAATTGTGAATGGATCATCGTTTTATTCCGGGTGTTTTTATCAATAGATATTGGTACGTCATCTTCTTCGCCTGCAGCGTTATTATGATTGAATGTAAAGCCAGTTCTTCTTCAGCCAAAAAGAACGAAGTAAAAAGCCTTCGTGTTTTGATGGTAGGTGGAGGCTCTTCGCATGATTTCGATAAGTGGTACAGGCAAACCGATGCAAAAACTCTTGAAAGAGATGGATTAGCTACTGTGCGTTACATTAGTGACACCGATTCTATATTATACTATTTACCAAACATGGATGTGCTGTACCTTAGCAACAATCAGCCAATTAATAATCAGCAGGTACGGCAGGCCATCTTTAATCATGTAAATTCCGGCAAGGGCCTTATTCTTTCGCATGCAGCTCTGTGGTATAATTGGAAAGACTGGCCGGAGTATAATATGCAACTGGCAGGTGGAGGTTCAGGCGAACACGACGCTTACGGTACGTTTGAAGTAGTGGTTGTAAATAGAAATCACCCGGTAATGCAAAATGTTGCTGGTACGTTTATATTAAAAGATGAATTGTATCACTACATAGCCGCCCCGGCAGGCCCGGGAATAGAGGTTCTTGCAAATGCAGTGGCAAAAGATTCTGATAAAACATATCCCTCGGTTTTCGTAGTAAAGCACCCTAAAGCGAGAATAGTTGGAATAGCATTGGGGCACGATAGTGAGTCGCATAATATTATTCCTTATCAAATCCTGCTTCGCAATGCGGTGAAATGGTGCGCAAAAATGTAATGCTGCAATGCCTGACGGTATAAGTGATTAAGGTTATTGCCGGAATATATTGCAGGAAAAAAATTGGCAGGGATACTGATAAATTACTAAAGATGTACAATACCAGGAAAAATTATCTGAACATATTACGACAGAAGAAAACTTTACACTTTCACTGTAAATTTTTTGTCCTGCTTTTTTTAAGTACGAACAGCCATTCTCTTGTTGCACAAAAATTAGATTTGGTAAATTATGTAAATACACTCCAGGGAACCAATTCAAAACTTGAACTCACCTACGGCAATACTTATCCTGATATCGCCCTTCCATTTGGTATGAACACCTGGTCGCCGCAAACCGGTAAAAACGGAAGCGGATGGAAGTACCAGTATTTCGTTGATTCTATCAGGGGCTTTGAACAAGCACACCAATGCAGCTCCTGGACAAATGACTATGCTGTTTTTTCATTGATGCCCGCTACGCAGTTGGTAGTAAATGAAGACAAAAGAGCTTTACACTTTTCTCATAAAAATGAAATTGCTAAGCCAAATTATTACAAAGTCACTTTTGAGAATAAACTCACTACAGAAGTGGCGCCAACTGAAAGAGGGGCGCATTTCCGGTTTTCATTTCCTGCCAAAACAAAATCATTTCTAATAGTTGATGGCTATACAAAAATGAGTGGCGTTCATATTTTTCCAAAAGAAAATAAAATAACAGGCTTCGTAA
>JALYYM010000132.1 GCA_030946565.1 Bacteroidota bacterium
CTGCTTTTCCGTTTTTCGTAAATACATTTTCCCGAATGTGTAAAGTTTCATTAAAGCAATCCATATAAGTTTGCCTTAATGATACAGAAACTATTATTGATTATTTGTCTAATCATTTCTTCCAAAACCTTTTCCCAGTTCAGGACAAAGGCACAACAACAAATCTTTTCTAATGAAGATTCGCTCAATGCCGGGATAGCCACTAATAAAACAGTTATTTCCGGTTATGGAAGTGCAGCTTATCAAAGAAATTTCAATCTCGGACAATCAACCACCACTTTAGAAAGAGCGGTCTTGTTTGTTGGCCACCAATTCAACCAGAAAATATCTTTTTTTTCTGAGTTAGAAGTGGAGAATGCAAAAGTTACAGGTGGCGAAAGTACCGGGGCAGAAATAGCTATGGAGCAGGCCTTCCTCAAATTTAATTTTAATGCGAAACAATACCTTATTGCAGGATTGTTTATTCCACGTATTGGTATCTTAAATGAAAATCATTTACCGGTAAACTTCAATGGCGTGGAGAGGCCAATGGTTGAGCAATTGATTATACCTGCTACGTGGCGTGAGATTGGCGTTGGCTTTTATGGCGCAGCAAACAGGCTTCCAATTAATTATTCTATCGCTGTAATGAATGGTTTAAACAGTGAAGGATTTGAACATGGCAGTGGCATTCGGGATGGACGTGCGGAAGGTAGTAATGCATCGGCTAATAATATTGCTCTTACTGCTGCATTGCAATATATATTTAACGATTTTAAATTCCAGTTTTCGGGATACGCAGGTGGAACTGTTGGCTTAAGAAAACGAAGTGCCGACAGCCTTGGCTTGAATAGTGGCGGGTTTGGAACTCCTTTATATTTGGGCGAAGCCGATGTGCAGTATGACAACTCAGGATTTTCTTTTAAAGCGTTAGGGGCGTATATTAATTATCCTGGGGCAGGAAAAATAAACAGCGCTTACGCAAAGAACCTTTCAACCGTTATGTATGGCGCTTATACAGAAATTGGCTATGATTGGTTTTATAAAAAGAATAAAGCACCCCAATTTATAACTTTTGCAAGAGGAGAAATATTGGATTTAAATGCTTCCATACCTGCGCCACCAAAGGCAATTTATGATGGTACGGAAAAGCAAGCACATTTAATAGCCGGCTTTAGTTACTTGCCTATTCCAAATGTTGTAATAAAGGCGGATGTAAGGATTTTACATACGGGCAAACAAAATCCTGGCCTGGTAATTAATCCTCCTCCGAATGCATTGCCTTATCAGCAGAACAACCAGTTTCTAAATATAGGTATGGGTTATTCTTTTTAAATTTTAAATAAATATCTCCATAGAATTAATAAAGAGTTTACACAATCGTATTAGCTGCACCGTATTTAGAAAGCTTAAAGCAAAACATAAATGGAGCGCCGAAATTTTATTAAATCGACTTGTAATATTTGTTTGTTGGGAGCTACAGGTATTTTTGCCATACAACTCCCGGGATGCAGCCCTGCTTCTTTCCCTGTTTTTAAGGCAGATGTTAACGATAAAAAAATTGCCGTTCCCCTCAGCCTGTTTGATAAATCAAGTCTTCAAATTGTCCGTCCTAAACACATGCTATATGATATCGCGGTTCAGAAAAATGAAGACAACACCTATATCACTTTGCTTCTCCTTTGTACGCACCTGCAAAATCAGCTAACTATTACAGGAAGCGGCTATACGTGCCCGTTACATGGAAGCCAGTTTGATAAGAATGGTAATGTGCGCAAAGGCCCGGCAGAAAGGCCTTTGCAAAGATTTGATACGAATATTTCTGATGATAATCTAATTATTCAAATATAAAAATCAAGTATGATTTATTTTATTCAAACCAACAAAGCTATCCAGTCTCGCAGATGACCGTGCTGGATTACCTGGCATCAGGAAGTGAATGAAGAACTACGCCGCTATTAGGTATCGGCTTATTTGAGAATACCAATGGCATTCCTTTTTACCTGCATGATGGCAAGGCAAGAACACTGGAAAAAGCCATTTTATGGCACGACGGCTAAGTAAAAAAATCAAAGGAACAATTTATGTCGTTGAGCAAGCAGGATCGTGATAAGGGTTATTAAGTTTTTAAAATTCTTTATAAGTAATCCTGCAAATTTCTATATGCAACAGTAAGATTAAATATATTGTGGCTTAATCTATTCACATCTGATGCCAGTTGCTAAAAAAAATCTTTGTATAAAACGTTCGGGAATACCTAAAGCAGGCAAAGGATTATTTACTAAAATTTCTATTCCCAAAGGAGCCGTTATTGCTGAATACGAAGGAGAAATTACCACATGGAAAAAAGTTCAGCAAACAAACGAGTTCAATGGTTATGTTTTTTATATCAGTAAAAACCATGTAATAGATGCACGGCCTTATATCAAATCGTTTGCCCGCTACATAAATGATGCGAAAGGAATAACCCGGATTGAAGGATTACAAAATAATTCAAAATACGTCAATGAGGATAACAGGATTTTTATCTATGCTATAAAAGATATTCCTGCCGGTTCAGAAATTTTTGTGAGTTACAAAAAGGATTATTGGGACGTTATAAGACACAATATGAAGCTGGCTTCTAAAGAAAAAAAATAGATGGCCGGCCCCGAACTTGTAATATTATTTTCTTTTAAAATTGTAATGTAATCCCTGCCGCCAATCCATAAGAACTCAGTTTTGTTTTTACAGGCGCCTCTTCATTAATTGAGGTTAATCCAAAGCGGGCAACCGAAGTAAATGAAAGAGCAATTTTTTTATTTAAATTATATTGTACTCCGAAACTTGCAAGCCCCTGGAAGTATGAACGCTTCAATCCTTGTATATCATTTGTAGAAGTAGATTTATTCCCATTTGAAGTTGGTATCGTTGTTTCAATTTTTAAGATTTGATTAATAAAATATGGATGATTGAAATAATGAAATGGTTGGGCAATGTTTTCTTTTTGACTGTGGCGAGGTTAAAGTCATTGATTTAAAAATTGCCCCGGCAAAAATTTTAGCAATAGAATTGCCTGTAAATATATCTTACATACGATATGTACACGAAGATTAAAATAACTGAAGAAAATTCTAATTTGATAAATCGCAGGAAAATCAAATTTCATACAGGCAGTATAACCCTATTCAGATAATTGTAAGTTACCTTAGTAGGCAGTTATAACCATAAAAGATTGTTGATGAAAAAGTTTTATTCTCTTTGTTTTGCCTTGCAATTGCTTTGCATGTTTTCTTACTGCCAGGTGAAAGTGCAAAACCTTCGCACGGAAAATCTCACTAACCCGCTCGGCGTTGATGCCACTACACCGATGTTTAGCTGGCAGTTGATTTCTGGTAAAAGAAATGTAATGCAAAGCGCTTACGAGATAAAAGTATTAGTTAATAATTCCTCGGTTTGGAATAGCAATAAGATCACCTCGGGCCAATCGTTATATGTTCCTTATGCCGGTAGTGCGTTGCAGTCTGATAAAAAATATACGTGGCAAGTCAGGGTGTGGGACAATGATAATAAAGTGTCGGCATGGAGCTCGCCGGCTTCTTTCCAAATTGCGTTGCTCAATAAAAATGACTGGAAAGCAAAATGGATTGAGCCCGGTTATGTAGAGGATTCTGTAATGCGGCCGAGCCCTGTTTTTAGGAAAGAATTTTCGACTAATAGAAAAATTATTTCAGCAACGGCTTACATCACTGCACACGGTTTATATGAAGCGCAGATAAATGGTGCAAGAATCGGAGAAGCATATCTCACACCGGGTTGGACGAGTTATAATAACCGGTTGCAATACCAGGTGTATGATGTAACCTCACTTGTAAAGAACGGCGTAAATACGATAGGTGTCACCATAGGTAGCGGATGGTACAGGGGTACATTAGCCTGGGGTGGAAATAAAAATTCTTATGGAAAAGACATTTATCTTCTTTTCCAAATGAATATTATTTACAGTGATGGTTCTGAAGATTTTATTGTGTCAAATGATAATTGGAAATCATCAACAGCATCTATCCGTTATTCAGAAATTTATAATGGTGAAATAATTGATAACCGAAAGGATAAAAAAGGATGGATGTTGGCAGGGTATGATGATTCAAAATGGAGCGGTGTAAAAGTTGAAAATTTCTCCTTTGATAATTTACTCGCCACACACAATGAACCGGTGAAAAAACATGAAACTTTTAAACCCCTAAGAATTTTTACAACGCCCAAGGGTGAGAAGGTAATGGACTTCGGCCAAAACCTTGTGGGTTGGGTCGTGCTGAAAGTAAATGGCAGGGCGGGGGATAGCATAACCATTTCTCATGCAGAAGTATTAGATAAAGAAGGTAATTTTTATACTGATAATCTTCGTGCTGCCAGGGCACAGGATACATACATTTTAAAAGGGGGAGGAGAAGAAATTTTCGAGCCGCACTTTACCTGGCATGGCTTCCAATTTATAAAAGTAGAAGGCTACCCCGGCGAACTAAAACCTGAAAATTTTACTGCGGTCGCCTTGTATTCTGATATGAAACCAACAGGTACTTTCTCTTCATCCAATGCATTGGTGAATCAACTGCAACACAATATACAATGGGGACAAAAGGGTAATTTTCTCGATGTACCTACTGATTGTCCCCAACGTGACGAAAGGCTTGGCTGGACAGGTGATGCACAAGTGTTCTCACGCACGGCAACCTTCAATATGGATGTAAATAATTTCTTTGCAAAATGGATGAAAGATGTTGCCGCCGATCAATATACAACAGGCAGTGTTCCCTTTGTTGTCCCTAATGTGCTTGGCCCAAACTCCGGGGGCTCTGCCGGCTGGTCCGATGTTGCCACCATCATACCATGGAATATTTACCTGGCCTATGGCAATAAAAAAATATTGGAGCAACAATATGCAAGTATGAAAGATTGGGTGGAATACATGCACGGTAAAAGCAATGAGAATTTATGGAATACTGGCTTCCATTTTGGCGACTGGTTATTCTATCGTCCTGCTGATGATAATGATGGGCGGGCAGCCGTTACGGATAAATATTTAATTGCACAATGCTTCTATGCGCATTCAACGCAGCTTCTCATCAATGCTGCCAAAGTGCTTGGCAAGACCGCTGATGTTGAAAGTTATTCAGCGCTATTGCAAAAAATAAAAGATGCTTTTGTAAAAGAATATATGACGCCGAATGGCAGGTTGGTGTCAGGTACACAAACCGCTTATGTATTAGCCTTAAATTTTGATATGCTGCCGGAAGCCTTACGTACACAGGCGGCTAAGCGCCTGGCTGATAACATCGCTTCTTACGGAAATCATTTGACAACAGGGTTTCTTGGGACACCCTACTTATGCGAGGTCCTTACCCGCTTCGGTTATAATGATGTTGCCTATAAATTATTGTTGCAGGATACTTATCCATCCTGGCTGTACCCCGTAAAGATGGGTGCTACTACTATTTGGGAAAGGTGGGATGGCGAAAAGCCTGACAGCACTTTTGAAACGCCGGGCATGAATTCATTTAATCATTATTCTTATGGCGCTATCGGCGACTGGATGTATCGTAAAATGGTGGGGTTAGATACATACGAAGACGGCGTTGGTTATAAGCATATAAAAATTCAGCCACACATTGGCGGCGGGTTTAGTAATGCATCGGCAAGCTTGCAGACTTTATACGGCAGGTTGAGTAATGCCTGGAAAGTTGATGGAAACAATACTTTAATGGACGTTGAAATTCCGGCTAACACAACAGCAACGGTATATGTGCCGGCAGCAAATGTTGATGATGTGATGGAAGGTGGAAAAAAAATATCAGATATTAAGGAAATAAAAATGGCCAATAATGAAGACGGTTATGTTGTGTTGAATTTGGGTTCCGGCAGCTATCATTTCACCGCAAAAAAGTAAATCGCGTTTCATTCAAATAAAAAATTGTGGTCATCTCACTATTTATTGAGGTGCGGTATGTTGTCAGGCTTTCGTCGCTTTAAATTCATATTGAACGTTCGTGGTTCTATTTTTTCGTCGCCTAACAGATGCCCCCAGGGTTGTAAGCTTTCAATTCTGTCAAAAATAATTTTAGCAATTGCTATCAAAGGGATTGATAAAAACATTCCTGAAAGTCCCCAGATCATTTCCCCTAATACAACGCCAAGCAATGTGATAAAAGCGTTTATCCTTACCTGTGAGCCTACAATAACTGGCAATAAAATATTGCTGTCAATAAGGTGCATAACAACCACGGTAACTACCACCAGCAAGACCTTAGTAGCCATAGCCGTGGTGGCAAATGTGATAATGATATTTAAAACCAGCGCTGAAAAAATGCCAATGTAGGGAACGATGTTAAATAAGGCAGTAATAAGCCCAAGCAGTATCGCATACTTGATGCCAAGCAGTAAAAAAACGGTGCAACACACAACCGCTACGGTGGCCATTTCCAGCAGTAGGCCAACCACATATTTTCTAATGATAGATTGAACTGTAGTAACAATATCCAGTACAGTATCTGCATTTTCTCTGCCAAAAACATCTACCCAAAACTTAAGCAATCGTGTCCTGTAAAATAACATGAAAAACGTATCAAGAATTATAAAGACAAGAAACAATAAGATAGATGAAAGTGAAAGTACCGTAGAGCCAATCATTGATGGTGTAGCGGTTTTTATTTTAGAGGCCGCCGTTTGCACATATCCCATTTGCTTTTCGATATTCAAATGGAATTTGGTGGATATCCAGGCCTGGAAATTATGAAGCGAAATAATTATCTGTTGCTTAAGTAAAGGAATATCCTGTGTAAGACTTGAAATTTGCGTGCCTATCAGGTACAAAATTCCTCCAATACAAAGCAGCAGCAAAAGCACTGCTAATGCCGAAGAAGCAGCACGTTTGAGTTTACATTTTTTTTCCAGGAAGTTTGAAAGTGGCAACAGCAGGATTGAAAACAGCAAACCAAATGCAAGTGGCGATAATATTTCTTTGGCCAAAATACTTAGATAGCCTAAAGCAATTATGCTGATGAGAATCAATGCCAGCTTAAAGTAAAAAGGGTGACTTTCCTGCTTGTATATATTCATGCGGCTAAATTTGAAATCTATTGTAAAGAAAATCAAATTTAAAATTGCACAACAATTTTATTTGTTGGTAAAAAAAGGAAATAAAATCACGGCTCTTGTAGCGGAATTACCTTCCTCTTCCCTGGCTCCAGCTTCTTGCTTTCCTAAATCCGCTATGAGATGCAGGCCTGCGTTGCAATGGATTTTTTTGTACCGTTGGCGTTTGTACAAATTTCAGCTCACTTGCATAAGGATGATCTTCTATTACAGGAATGGTCTGATCTATCAGTTTATGAATATCCCTTAGGAAAGCTCTTTCCTCCATATCGCAAAAAGACAATGCAGTACCTGATGCGCCGGCGCGGCCCGTGCGGCCAATCCGATGTACATAAGTTTCAGGCACATTAGGAAGTTCAAAGTTTATTACGTGAGTAAGATCATCTACGTCAATACCTCTTGCGGCAATATCAGTAGCCACTAACACCCTTATCTTTTTTTCTTTAAAATTAGTTAACGCCTTCTGCCGGGCCGATTGTGTTTTATTGCCGTGAATGGCATCAGCGCTTATTTTTGCCCTGTACAATTCTCTTGCTATTTTATCAGCGCCATATTTTGTTCTTGTAAAAACAAGGGCGCTTTCAATTTTATTATCTTTTAAAAGATGAATTAATAATTCTTTTTTATCACCCTTTTCTACCAGATAAATTGATTGATCAATCTTTTCAGCAGTTGAAGAAACGGGTGTTACTTCCACCTTTATAGGATTGGTTAATATAGATGAAGAAAGCCTGGAAATTTCGGGCGGCATAGTTGCAGAAAAAAACAATGTTTGCCTTTTTTGAGGAAGTTTTGCAATAATCTTTTTTACATCGTTGATAAAACCCATATCCAGCATACGATCTGCCTCATCAAGCACAAACATTTTTATATGCTGCAAGTCAATAAATCTTTGCGATATCAGGTCAAGCAGCCTGCCGGGTGTGGCAATCAATACATCAATACCCTTGCGCAATTGATTCGTTTGATGGTACTGTGATACGCCGCCAAAAACAACGGTATGCCTGATTCCTGTGTACTTACCATAGGACGCAAAGCTTTCATCTATTTGGATGGCCAGTTCACGCGTCGGCGTAAGGATCAATGCTTTTATATTGTCATTACCAACTTCGTGGTTTCTTTGCAAAAATAAATTCTGCAAAATGGGTATAGCAAAAGCGGCTGTTTTGCCGGTGCCTGTTTGTGCGCAACCTAAAAGGTCTTTTCCTCTTAGTACATCTGGTATAGCTTGCTCCTGTATGGGAGTAGGTGAGGTGTAGCCTTCTTCCTCAAGCGCCTTTAATATAGGCGCAATTAAATGCAATTCTTTGAAATTCAAAATGTGTTATTTTAATGTAAATGATAACTTCCCCGGATCGAAAAATGATAAGTGAAGTTTGTTTTTCGAATATGCTCAAAACCTATGACTTGATGAGCTTTTACCTGTGGGGAAGAAAATCCAGTCTGCTAAGTAGGAGTATATAATTGGTTGCAAATATACTGCATTGAAGGTTTAAAAGCATTTTAAGAAACTAATTAACACTTTGGCAATATAACTGCGATACCTAAACGCAGT
>JALYYM010000416.1 GCA_030946565.1 Bacteroidota bacterium
CTTAATCCGGCGCCGACGGAGGAATAAATATGTGCATCAGAAAGATAAGGCGAGAATAAACTTGTATTAGCAAATACGAAAGGTGCAAACCTGAAAGATGCAACCGATACCGGGCTAAAAAAAACTGATTCTGCTTTTATTGTTGCTCTTAGTGTGCCGCCTATTTGGCTATGGCCAAATTCGGGCAGGCCAAAATTACTCTCAAGCAAAAGCGGCTCATTAAAAATAGTGTTTACCTGTTGGGCAACATCCAGGTTTAGGAAAAAACGCTGCTTCCATTTTGCCCCTAAGTTTTTAAGGTGATCAAAATAGGCAATGCCTCCAAGGAAATTAATGTCTTCAAGTGAGCTGCCTCTCAAATTTCCTTCGGCCCGTATGGTATAGCTTACATAGTTTTTTTTATCGTTAAAAAATGATCTCTGGTAATTGAAGCCCAAAAAGGAACGCAGCACATTTTGCTTCTTTGTATAACCGGCAGTCAACGTAAGGTTGAGGCCTTCAGGTATATCTTCATTACGGCCAAAGCCGTATATGAATTGGGTTTTATAAAAGTTTTGCCGGTAGAAAGTAACCGACCCGAGAACGCCGGTAATATCTGCATATCTCCAATAATAATTTGAAATATATTTAGAAGGTATGTCCTGGAACTTGCGGTCTATGAGCCTTAACCCTACTAACTTCCGCAGCTCGTGGTCTTCTTTTTTTATCGTGTAGCCTTTCGCGTTAATGTTATACCCTGCCCATGCTTCAAAATTATAATATTGGTAGCGGCTGTCTGTGTAATAAGAAGAATCCCGTCCATACAGGTTTCTCGTTGAATGATAGGAGGAGTTAAATTCGTAGGTCCACCGCATGTACCTGTTTACAAGCGGCTTCGAGAAGTTCAGATAATAATAATTTTCCTCCTTCGGGCCGGTGATAGATGAATAAAAACTTTTGTAACCTGCGTCTCCATTGATAAAGCTGCCGCCAATATTTCGTTGTGTATAACCAAAGCCAAAACCAAAGTTACTTTTACGTTGGTTATCGAAAAGCGTTTGAAAAACCAATCCATTCCCATATCCGCCTATGTTATCTTCCCTTACTTCTATATCTGATCGCTGCAATCCTATTGAGCCAATAGCGCCGCTTATGGAAAACAGGTCTTTAACTTTTATCAAAACATCTACGGAGTCGGTGGTTCCGATAACAGGAACTATTATAAAAGTAGCATCCTGTATATAAGGCAACTGCCTGAGAAAACGAACATTGTCCGCCAGCAGGTATGGCTTGATGGTATCATTTTTATTAAAAAAAAGATTATTTTTTATTACTGAATTTCTTGTCGTGTGATGCAAAGTGTTGGCCAGCTTAGTTAATGTGGTGGCCACTTTTTTTGCGGAATCGGCAATAGGAGTACCAAAAGGCAACCTTATGATCATGACATTTCTAATAATGGCTCCCTGGTATTGAAGAAAGGGCTGGTCGTTTCGTATGATGCCTTTTGTATTTGGATCTTCTTCAGAATTTTTCATGAAGCCCTTAACCACCTTTACTAATATTCCTTTTTTATCTCTTACATAATCTTCCAGCGTTTTCCTTCGCGAACTATCTTCCTGTGCAGTAATTGTAAACGATAGTAAACAAAAATTGCCGGTAAATAATAAAGCCAATAAATATTTGCTGAAAGGTGTCATCAGGCTTTAAAATAATTAGTAAAAATAAGTAAATAAGCTACCGCCTCGTGTTATGCAAAGCCAAATGGATACGGTTTATTTCTTAGGAGAAAAGGTTAATAAATCAAGCAACACAAATACACGTAATCTGTATTAAAAAAAAATCCCTGCGCCGGTTTCATTGCAAATAAAGATTAGACGTGAAACACGGTAAAAAGGTTTTCCGTGAGAAAGAAAAACAATTGATGAATGCAGATTCAATAACAGTTTTACTTCGTAGAAATTTTATCAAGAAGCAAATACTGGTCTCTTGTTTTTTCTGTTTCGAATTGCGTATTTACGTGTATGTGCATCAGTGCTGCTGGGCCGCCACTTTTAACAGGCTTCCACGCAGGTACGCCCGTCCCGTTCGGATTACCTGTTTTTATAAAGTTGGCAAAATAAGCCTGCAAAATTTCTGAAACTTTATAATCCTCCGGCTGCCAGTCATATACCCGGTTGGTTGGCAGGTTACCTAAAGCATATTCAATTTCTGCAGAGTGAGAAGCCCCATGTGAAGCAGAGCCTGCGATATCCCCTGTGTCCGACCGCATAACAGGGCGTGGCCTTGCATACATGTAACGATAAACCGGCTTACCGCCTGTTTGGCTTTGCACATCAGACCATTTCCAGGTGCTGAAGGCTATAAAACGATCGCTGGCAAGGGCGGTAGCTACTTGTTGCACAGATTGATCATCTGCTGCATGATAGACTTTTAATATTTCATCAGCATTTTCACCATATAATTTTTTTACAGCATTTTGATAATTTTCCATCGTGGATTCTTGTTTGCCAATTATCGCCCCATAGCTGCTTTCTTCGGAGTTCCAACCCACTAACAATGGAACATGCGCCTGTGCGCCGTCCTTATAAATTTGTACCGGTGATTCAGGTAAAAAATAGCCATCAACATCCACAGGAAATCTTGTACCAGGCTGAGCTGTGGCTTCCAACAGTTGCGCTGCAGGCATTGCTCTAAGGGCAGCTAAAGATC
Organism: Bacteroidota bacterium; assembly: GCA_030946565.1. The sequence goes on from JALYYM010000416.1 coordinate 2,689, forward strand.
CTGCCCCTGCATTTTTTGCGAAATTGCTTCCCACCTCTTCGGCTTCTGAAAGTGAGATGGTTGATTGTTTTCCAAGAAGAGAACCACTCTCTCCGATGGCGCCCGCTATTATACTTTTTGAAAGGGGAGAAGCCATTTGAGCGCTTACGGAATATGAACCCGCAGATTCACCGGCAATCGTTATTTTCTTTGGGTCGCCGCCAAAGGCAGCGATATTTTTTTGTACCCATTTCAAAGCAGCATTTTGATCTAACAAACCGTAGTTACCCGATGCATGATGTGGTGATTCCCTGGTAAGTTCAGGGTGCGCAAGAAAGCCGAAAACAGTAAGCCTGTAATTTACCGTAACTGTTACAATCCCTCTCCTGGCAAGGCTTTCACCATCATACCTGTATTCTGAACCATCGCCGGCTATAAATCCACCACCATAAAAATATACGAGTACCGGAAGGAGGTTATTGGCAGATTTTGCAGGTGTCCACACATTCAGGTAAAGGCAATCTTCGCTAACTCCGTTAGAACGAAAATTCATATCACTAAATATTGGCCTTTGCATCGCACGCGGCCCGAATTTATCTGCCTTGCGAACTCCTTCCCAATTCTTAACGGGCTGCGGTTCTTTCCACCTTAAATCTCCAATGGGAGGTTGTGCAAAAGGAATTCCTTTAAAAACGCGGATACCAGATTCGTTTAAGCCTTCTAGAACGCCGTTCGCAATTTTTACGCGAGGAGAAACGTTGTCATTAAACTCCTGGGCATTCAATATTACAGCTACTAATAGTAGTTGAATGAGTATAAAAATTTTTCTCATAAAAAATGTTGATGGGAATAGCAATCGTAAAAGTTTTTTCTTTTAATTGAAGATAATACTAAAGCAAATAAGTAGTGGCAACGTAAAATAATAGGGTGCATTCCAAATTGTCGCAAGGTTGTCAACCTTTCAACAAGTTAATTTAGATTTAAAAACTCCATCTTGAAGGTTGACAAACTTTAACCCAGAGCGACAATTTGGAATGCACGCAAATAATATGGCTGGAGAAGAAGACTTTTTAGTCATTATTCGCCGGCTCAATCAGATCCCAAAGGTTGCCATAAAGGTCTTCGAAAACAGCAACCTTTCCATATTCCTCTTCATGCGGTTCACGGACGATTTTAATTTTATTGTCCAATAAATTCCGGTAATCTCTATCCATATTATCAGTGTGCAGAAAAAGAAAAAC
>JALYYM010000169.1 GCA_030946565.1 Bacteroidota bacterium
ATAAAGCCGTTGGCGATTATGCCAACGGCAGAAAAATTTTATTTCATTAAACAACATTCGTAGTTCACCTGGCACTTACGCCTGCCCTGCAGGCTTCATTGCTGAAGGGACAGAAAAAACCCCCTGTAGGAAAACTTTAGCGATTTACTTTTCGCATAGCCGTCGGCCTAAAAAGGAGTCTTTTCTTTCAGCGGTATTTCCCCTCTGGTAAGGTAATTCTTACAGTGACATGTTTGTGTCACTATTGCTAGATCTGTTCTATCTAGTAGCAAATCGTACCACTATATGTAACAGTACCTTCAGGTTTAAAAATGTTTCCGTGAACGTCAGCTTCCAAACTACCGGTTGCACCGGCAAATCTACCGGTACCTCCTGTAATAGTAGCCGTTCCGGTTAAATGAATATCTCCATTGGAAAAATTGAGCTCTACATATCCCTCAGCAGTTGCAAATATCGTATCACCGCTAGCAGCAGTGAATGTTGCTGTAGAAGTAACCAATGCAGGGAAGGGTACGGTAGTGTCTCCATATTCATAGACCTCCATCGTAGATCTGCCAATATGTGTTCCTTCACCAATTCCCGTGATGTAGTCTATCTGTATGAGCCTGGCGGGTTAGCATGAGACCCTGAGTGTATTGTGGGGGTCCGCTATGCACAGGCCTTTGCAGTGAGACTCCGGCAGGACATTAAAAAGTTTTCCTATTGTTATCTCTGTAGTATTCAATAGCTAATCATGCCTTCTAATGAAATGGCATCTGAAGTTGGGCCATTTATAACGCTGCCTGTTAACGTACCCCTTGCATCGGCAAACCTACCGGTGCCCCCGGTGATGGTATTGGTTAGTGTTCCGCTGTTCGCGGAGCTATACATGAATATCTTATCACCATTGGCAGCAGTGAGCGTGTAAGTGCCTATAGCCAAAACGGGCGGGGGGGCCAAAGACATCTATTGTTATGAGGGCTTCAAAGGCCGTTTTTCCCATGTATGAGGCTGTACCTGTTCCGGTGGCAAGAAAGATGTAGGGAATGCCAGGCGCATGTGCCTGTATCACATGTTGTGTTGCCGTAAAATGAGCTTTGAAAGGAACTGTTTCTTTGGGTTTGTTTTGCTTTTGATAACTACTCAACAAATCTGATGATGGCGAGTTGTCATCACGTAATTCCTTTTTGCAACTGCTGAAAAGTAACACAGTGCCCGCCAGCAAGAGAAGGAAGGAATGCTTAGCGAATGCTTTTCGTGCACTGATTGAGTGATGGAGAGGAGAGCGCAGAACTAAGGATTTGATCGCGGTTAATGCTTGTTTCATAATTAATATTTTAATTGTTATAAATATTTAACGAAACAAATATTGCCCGGTTTGAAGACAAATACAATACGCTTTTTGAGTGATACTGTTCGTGAAGAGTTTGGATTAGAGAGCTCAGACAATTCTTTCGCGGAGTACTTTGGCGATGGCTTCTTTGCCACAGTTTACATGCAGTTTGGGGTAAATATTTTTGAGGTGTGTACGTGCAGTATCAAACGAAATTTTTAATTCGGCGGCAATAGCTTTTATACTATAGCCTTTTATAAGCAACTGCAATAATTCTTTTTCCCGGGGAGTTAAGTGGTAATGTTGTTCAGACGATTTTATTTCAAAGCTCTGTAACACCCGTTTAGCAATACTTGGCGACATGGGCGCTCCTCCTTCCATCACGTCATTAATTGCTTCAAATAATTTAAATGGGGAAGTCTTTTTAAGAATGTATCCGTTTGCACCCGCACAAAGGCTGCTGAATAAATTTTCATCATTTTCAAACATTGTGTACATGACAATGAATGTTTGCGGCCTTTCTTCTTTTATTTCCCTTACTGCCTCAATGCCTGTTTTGCCAGGCATATTAATATCCATGATAACTACATCGGGTTTATAGCAGCGGATAATGATTGCCGCATCCATTGCATTGGCAAAGTTTCCAATTACTGTATAATCATTGCTGTGGCTGCTGCCAATTAGCACAACAAGTGAATCTCTCAACTGGTCGTCGTCTTCAAATATAATGATGCTTGTCATGTTCTTAATTACCCATTCAAAATTCTGTATCAAATTGCAGTGTAAAATTACCTCCTGTGCAACCATTCCCACATACCCCTTTTGAGTGATGGGGTTGAAACAGGTAATTTAATTTTCAATATCGCACCTTTGCCTGCCGATGATTGAACAGTGCATGTACCGCCCCATTTCTGCATACGCTGCTGGATATTTTTTAATCCATTCCGGTGTGTTGGCTTACCTGTATCGAACCCTTTTCCATTATCAGTTACCTGCATTAAGAGGTTGTTGTCTTTTGCTTCAATATTTATATTTACTTCCGTTGCCATTGCATGTTTCTGAATGTTATTAATGGTTTCTTTAAACGCAAAAAACAAATCCCGGCGCTTACCTATTGAAAGGTTTGAAGGCAAAGACTTTTCATCTGCGATAATAGTGTACCGGATAGCTGTTCCGTCAAAAACATCGGCAGCATATCTTCTCATACGGGCAGTAACTTCCTCTATTGAATCGTTTTTGCTATCTATGCTCCAAACAATATCATCCAACGCTTCTCCAGAAGTTTGAATTTCATTTGAGATGCGTTTTAAATATTCCGAGGTCTCTTGCGGCTCGTTTATTTTTTGCTGACCTAATGCAGAAAGCATATTTATGTTTGTAAGCCTTGCACCAATATCATCATGTAAATCCCGTGAAATGCGCCTACGTTCTTCTTCCTGCGCAGCTACAATTATATTTATTTCTTTTGCCTGCCGGCGCTTAATCCTGTTAATGTGATCACGGTAAAATGTATATAATATTACACCTGTAATTAACCCATATAAAGTATAAGCCCACCAGGTAGCCCACCATGGCGGCAGAACTTTGAAAGAATAGGCCGCCTCGCTCCAGACACCAAAAGGACTTATTGCTTTAAGTTTAAACGTATAATGGCCTGCCCGCATATTTCCAAAAACGGCGATGGAATTATTGCTTAATGGGCTCCAATCTTTGCTATAACCTTCCAGCTTATATTGGTATTTAACCTGTTTTTGCAGCGCAGGTTCTATTGCTACAAAGTCTATGGTTATACTGTTGTCTTCATAGGGAAGGACGAGGTTGGTGGGTACCGGGTAAAACCTTGATACTCCATCAAACTGTATATCCCCATATTTTTTACGCATGCTGTCTAAAACTACAGGTGATAAGACTTTTCCAAAAGAGGTAATCATTTCATTTAAAATAGTAAGGCTATCCGTTTTATTGCCTTGCTGTTTACGTAACAGATTATTCCAGCAAACTGACTCGTTATTTACTTTTACAGCTTGTATTTTTAAGTTCAAAGC
>JALYYM010000183.1 GCA_030946565.1 Bacteroidota bacterium
CATAGCAAGTGTACAGATAAAAAACAGGTTATTTTTAAAGTTGGCTAAGTATTTTTGTGCAAACGTTCCCGATAACGTTTGCAATTTTTTTCGGACGAACAGGCTGGTAAAAAAAGGCTACTTTTATAACGATAAAATACCAAAATACTTTTTACTTCAACTGTAGATATGAGAAGCTAAATCGCTGTTATGAGATTTGATACAGTTACCATAAAAGATATTGCAAAAGCATTAAATTTTTCTACATCTACAGTATCACGAGCCCTGAGAGGCAGCTATGAAATAAGCGCTGAAACAAAAAAGTTAGTGCTGGAGTATGCCGGGAAAATCAACTACCGACCCAATCCCATTGCATTAAGTTTAAAAGAAAGAAGAAGCCGTGCGTTAGGTGTAGTTGTAAGCGAAATTGCCAACAATTTTTTTTCACAAGCCATTGATGGTATTGAGTCCATTGCCTACAACCGCGGCTATCATGTTATCATCACGCAAAGCCACGAATCGGCAGAAAGAGAAAAGGTAAATGTGTTGCACCACACATCACGGTCGGTTGATGGATTACTGATTTCTTTATCCAGCGAAACGGTTGATCTTACTTACCTGAAAGAACTTTATGATAAAGGCATGCCTATTGTTTTTTTTGACCGCATCACTGACGAAATAGACACGCATAAAGTAACAGCAAATAACTATCTCGGCGCTATGCATGCGACCGAGCATTTGATTTTCCAGGGTTTCAAACACATTGCCCATATTACCAATTCTACTTCGCTATCCATCACTACAGAAAGGCTGAATGGCTATACCGATGCGCTGGCTAAACACAATATTCCTTTAGATGAATCTCTTATAAAATACTGCGATCATGGCGGAATGATTCTAAAGGAAATAGAAACTGCCCTGGCAGATTTGTTTAAGGGAAAAGTAAAACCAGATGCAATTTTTACTGCCAGCGACAGGATTACAACCTTGTGCTTCGGGCTGCTGAGAGAGATGAATTTAAATAAGAATTTAGGATTCACCGGCTTCACGAATACCAAAGTTGGCGGCTTGTTTGATCCGCCTTTAACTGTTGTAAGGCAACCCGCTTTTGACATAGGACAAACTGCCACGGAACTGCTTATTCAAATGATTGAAAGCAAAAGGCCCGTTGTTGATTTTGAGACGAAAATATTAGACACGGAATTAATAATACGCGAATCATCATTGAAGAAAGACGCTTTAGCCAAGGCGTAATTGAAAATCATTGGTTACATAAAAAAATCCCAACAACAAAGAATATAACGCCTTTTATAAGAAATGAAATTAGATAGAATAATCGCAAGCTTAACATATTAAGCAAAAGCGGCTTGTTCAAGTCACGCCTTGCAAATCTCCAGAATAGCCTACAATTCTAATAAAATTAGCGGCGGCGCGGCAATCTCCCTTGATATAATAATGCTAACTAACTACCCCAAGGAGATGCTAACTACCCAAGGAGATTGCCACAAAGTTTTCTGAAACATCTTTCAAATACAAAACTCTCTGCTCGAAAACTTTTCGCAAAGACGTCTCGGTTTGATTTGCGAGCCCATTCACTAAGTTCTTAGAGAATATGCTAACTAATTTTATAAAAAAAGAAAACCTCCTCATCAAAAAGAAAAGGAGGTTTAAGAAAATAAGTTGAAAGCGTTACTGCCCAAGTAGTTTATACATTTCATCAAGCTTAGGTGAAAGTATTATTTCGGTTCTTCTATTTTGTGATCTTCCCTGCGCAGTTCCATTTGTATCAATAGGATCGTAATAGCTATGCCCTGATGCTATAACCCTTGTTGGATCTACTTTATAATTATCCACTAATATGCGAACGATAGAGTTAGCACGTGCGGTGCTTAAGTCCCAATTGTCTTTAAACTTTCCCCGAATCGGGATACTATCTGTATGCCCTTCGATATTTACCGCAACATCAGCGTTCAAATTAAGCACGGCAGCAAGTTTTGAAAGCGCATCGGTGCCCTTCGGGTTTACGACTGCACTTGCTGAAGGAAACAATAAATTTTCTGACAAGCGCACATATACTTTTCCATTCTTTTGATAAACTGAAAGATCACTTGAATTGAAACCTTTCAGGGCTTCCGTCATTTTATTTTTCAATTCATCAGAGGCTGCCTTTTGCTGTGCAAGTAAATTTTGTAATTGCGCCAATCTCTGCTGCTGCTGCGCTAAAGTCTCTTTACTTTGGCTTAATTGATTTTGTTGCTCCGCGGTTTGTTGTCCAAGTTGGCTATTCTGATTATTCAGCGCAGCTATCTTTGCATCAAGTGTCGCAATGTTATTTTGCAAGGTTGCAATATTATCCTGCAAGGAAGAAATTTTATTAGCCATTTGCGTGCTGTCTTCCCTTAAAGTTGCAGTTTGCATTTGCGATTGTACAAGAAGCCTCTTAGCTACGCAACTACTAAACAGCAGCATGATCGCAACTACAGGCAATAACCTTTTTAAATTCATAATATTTAATTTTTTATTCTAATGGGTAAAAAATGTGCCGGAAATTAATTTTTGTAATATATCAGTGAAGAAATTGTTGAAAGGAAAATTCATATAACTTATAATTTAGTTTCGATTAACTATATAACATAATTTGAAAGTTGTACAAGTTTACCTTTTGGGCACCTTCAATTCACACACAGTTTCATGCATTCACTTATTTTTGAACATGGCAAAACATAAACAATTTGATATTGAGATTGACAGACTTACACGTTCGATTGAGAACTCAACAACCGGCGATAATTTCAAGACAAGCGTTCTTGAGGTCACGTCTAAAGACATTAAAGAATTAAAAAAATCAGATTGGTTTTTTGATTGGAAAACAGAAGCAAAACAAGCCAACACTACAGTTTATAAACTTGTTATTGCTGACAATCCACATATTATTCAAGGTCTTATTAGTTTACAAGACCGTGGTGACCATATCTTCATGCAATTAATTGAAAGCACTAAATTTAATCGAGGAATTAAAAAAGTATATTTTGGCGTACCAGAAAATCTTGTTGCTTTTGTCTGCAAACTTGCGTTTGAAAAAGGTTACAGTGGTTATGTTTCATTTGAAAGCAAAACCAAGTTAATAGCACACTATAAAAAATCTCTCGGCGCTCATATACTTTTTGGTAAGTTCATGGCGATCGACACAAAAGCCGCGACAGGCCTTGTTGCACAATATTTTCCTGAAAAGTTGTAACTTTCTAACATGATCAAAGAAGAAAACAATATCGACTTTTATACGACCGGCAGAAAACCTTCTGAAAAAGAATTCGAACGCATTAGCGAATTGATAAAAAAGGAAAAAGAAAAAAAGGGCCTAAGTAAATTGACATTGGTACAAAAAGGAAAAGTTCGCAGGCCTGAAAAAGTATAGACTTCAACCCCACATCTCCTGTAGCAAAAGCTCAATTGAAATAGCAACAAATCACGCTGACACATAAAACTAATATTGGGCTTTTTGTCTCTATCTAACTTTTTTAGCTTTTGCGCTTTTATACCTCCGACAGCTTCACTACTTAAACTTTTGTTTTACTAATTCCAAATGTAAAAACTCCTTGATCGAACTTGCAAAAAATAAAACGGCTGATGAAAATTTCTTTTCATCAGCCGTTAAAACTTTACTACAACAAGATTTACCAGATATGTATCCGCTCATCTTTTGGAACAAACATGGCATCACCTTTCTTTACATTGAAAGCGCTATACCATTCATCCATGTTACTAACGGGAGCGTTTGTACGATACATGCCGGGCGAGTGAGGATCTGTTTTTATTGATTGCGCTTCCGTTTCAGGAAGCGTGTTGTTTCTCCATACCTGCGCCCAGCTAAGAAAGAATCTTTGCTGCGGTGTGAAGCCATCTATCTTTTTTCCTTCTTTAAATTCATTTGTTTTGGTGAAGGCTTCATAAGCTATATTTAAGCCGCCGAGGTCTGCCAGGTTTTCACCTAAAGTTAATTTGCCATTCACATGAATAGTATCTAACACCGTAAATGCATCGTACTCTTTTGCAACCTTATCAGCTCTCTTGTTAAAATTTTCTTCATCGGTTTTTTGCCACCAGTCTTTCAGGTTTCCAGTCGCATCGTATTGACGGCCCTGGTCATCAAAACCATGTGTCATCTCATGCCCGATCACTGCGGCTATGCCTCCATAGTTCACCGCATCATCTGCTCCAAAATCAAAGAAAGGCGATTGCAAAATGCCTGCAGGAAAAGTAATGTCGTTATCTGTGGGGCTGTATTGCGCATTGATCGTTGGCGGCGTCATTCCCCATTGGGTCCTGTCAACCGGCTGGCCCATGTGATTCACCATATAATTATATGCCCACACACTCACGCTGTGAATATTTCCCATGTAATCATTCTTACTAATGATCACTCCATCATAATCTTTCCACTTATCAGGATAGGCTATCTTTTTTGTAAAAGCATCCAGTTTTTCCAATGCTTTTTTCTTTGTTTCATCGCTCATCCAATCAAGCTTCTTTATGCGGTTACCAAAAGTATTTTGCATGTTGGTTACAAGGTCTACCATATACTGTTTTGCTTCCGGCTTAAAATATTTATCTACGTATAGCTGGCCTATCATATCACCCAAAGTACCATCTATCAGCCCGCTCATTCTTTGCCACCGCGGCGTTTGTTCTTTTTGCCCGGTGAGTACTTTGTTTAATTCAAAATCCGCCTGTACAAAAGGGCTGCTTAAATTGGGAGCCGCACTATGCAAAACTTCCCAGCTTAAATAAGTTTTCCAATCATTTACAGGAACGTTGATAAGAAGGCTGTCAAAGGTTTTTAAAAAACCAGGATTGTTTACTACAATACTATCAGCGCCTGCGATTTTCATGTCTGCCAGCATATCGCTCCATTAATATCGGGCGTAACAGACGACAGATCTTTTACTGAATATTTATTGTACGTCTTGTATGGATCACGCATGTCAACTCTTGCATATTGGGCTTTTGCTAAAATGGTTTCCATTTTCATTACCACATCGCTCTTCGCTTTGGCAGTAGCTGCATCATCTCCCAAAAGGGAAAACAATGTTTGCAAATTTTGCTTATAAGCCTCCCTGATCTTAACGCTGCGGGCATCGTCTTTCAAATAATAATCCCTGTCAGGAAGGTTGGTGCCGCCCTGCCCGATTGAAGGAATATATTGCGACACGTTTTTCCTATCAGCAGATACGCCAATTCTAAAGCCTGCACTTCCATAACCATTCACCCGCATGGTGGCAATTTCATGTAAAATATCAGATACATTCTTCACATCGTTTATTTCATTTAATATCGGCTTTATAGGGCCGGCGCCTTTTTTTTCAATGGTGTTGCTATCCATTCCGCTGTGATAAAAATCCCCAATGATCTGCGTCGTGCGATCAGGGTTGTTAGCGTGAGAAGCTTCCTCCAGTAATGAACTTAGGCGGGTTGAATTTTCTAATCGCAACTCGTCGAAACTTCCCCACCGCGTTCTTGATGCGGGCACAGGATTATTCTTTACCCAGTTACCATTTGCATACAGGAAAAAATTATCACCCGGCTTTACTGATAAATCCATGTTGTTCTTGTCGATATAATTCTTCTTCACCAGGGGAGAATCCTTACCGGCTGTTTGCGAAAACAAAGCGGTACATAAAACAAGCTGCGGGATTAATAAAGGTGTTATATACTTTAGGCGCATAATAAAAAAGATTAGTTTAAAAAAATATTTGATAAAACAAAATATAATGAATAGCTGGAGGATGGAATGCTGGTTGCACATCCAATATTTATTGATAAAATTATTGGAAAAAAACTTATCGCAAAAAATGATGATGAAAAAGCGCCAGGCGGAAATTTGAAAAATTTCCTGCTTAAAAATACAACCCTTGAAAAAACTATTCGTCGCTCAAAATTAATTGCTGACATTTATCCTTATCATCATGTATGCAGTAGTGTAAGATGTGTTAGCCTGGTTGTTATCATGATTACCATTACAACCTCCATAGGCCACCGCAACGGCTTTCTTATTTGTAAGAATAATTTCTTCAGAACCTGTGTAGTCCTGCGCCGGCGTATAACTATAAATCATTTGCCTGCCATCAGTCTGAAAGACCGTTTCGCTAATTTTATAATGCTTAGCCTGCTTTACAATACTTACCTCACCGGGCTCGCTGATTGTAAAATGGTAACTCTGGTTAGGTGCTATTGTTGCATTTATAATGTTCGTTACATTGGGACTTACTTGATCATTGATTGATTGTTTTGAACATGATGATACCAAAAGGCAAATGAAAAATAATGTTGCGGGGATAGCATAAACCTTTTTCATACAAATAATTTCTATTAAGTTAATGCTTTTCTGAAAAAAAAGGAAATAAAAACAAGAATTTGCACCTGGTTTCGGTAACTAAAGCAGCAAGTGGCAATGTTATTGATTACAAAGTAATGGCGAAAAGAATGGGTTTGATCGTGATTAGAAATATTGATTATATCCTAATAAAATGACAGCATGAAAAAAATAACGCCCAAAGGAATATGGGAAGTATTAAAAAATTGTTTCAAGGGATTTTCGAATGATAAAGTTCCTAAGCTCAGCGCATCCCTGGCTTATTACACTGTGTTCTCGCTTGGGCCACTGCTTATAGTTATCCTATTTCTCTGTAGCATATTTTTTGGCCGCGAAGCAGTAGAAGGATCCATCTTCGGAGAAATGCAAAGTTTCGTAGGCAAAGATGCAGCCCTGCAAATACAGGAGATTATAAAAAATGCCAGCCTCAGTGGTACGAACAATATCGCGGCAATAATTGGTGTAATCACGCTGCTTATTGGCGCTACCACTGTGTTTGCCGAGATACAGGATTCAATAAACATGATATGGGGATTAAAAAGAAAAGCCACCGCCGGCTGGAAAGTATTGGTTAAAACAAGGATTCTTTCCTTTGGTGTGATTGGCAGCCTTGGATTTTTATTACTTGTATCGTTAGGCGTTACTGCTATTATTGAGAGTATTAGTGCAAGGCTCGCAATAAAATTCCCCCACATTACAATTATTGTGTTTTACATAATTAACCTGGTGGTAACGCTGGGCGTAGTAACAATTTTGTTTGGCGTTATATTCAAAGTATTACCTGACGCAAAAATTAAATGGAGAGATGTACTTGCAGGCTCTATCGCCACTGCAATTCTTTTTATGCTGGGAAAATTTGCTATTAGTTTTTATTTGACCAAAAGCAGTATAGGCAGTACCTATGGGGCGGCCGGTTCGTTCGTTGTATTGCTGGTTTGGATATATTATTCATCTTTTATTTTATATTTCGGCGCAGAGTTTACGAAGGCATGGGCAGTAAAATATGGGCACGAAATTCATCCAAACCATTATACTATTTTAGCAAAAACTATAGAAGTGAGAGAAGAAAATAAAAGCCTGCAGCAGGTGGAGGAGGAAAAAGAAAAACAGAATCAAACAGATCCCGATGTGACCGTGAAATAACTGGAATCTGTTGAAGATAGCATATATCTATAATTAAAAATTTGCATACCGGCAATTTTCCTTATAGGGTTTTAAAGTTACTTTGCCCATTTATCTCCACATTCTTATTTCCCATCATCCTATAACGGAAAGGGCTACTTGATTTTTTCAAAGTCGTAATTCCCTTTAATATGTTTGTTTAAATAAGTGCCTTTTGAGCCGGAAGTTTCCATAGCGATATAAACGTCTTCCGGCACGTCTTTGTAATCATAAATCATTCCCGACACGAAGGTGATTCTGAGAGTGGCACTTTCGATATCGTATTTAATCCCTGATACAACTGAAGATGGCATACAATATTATTATGTAAATATTTTATTTCAAAATCAATACCAGTTGCTACTCTGTTGCAAAATACGTGGCCAAAGTTTCCCATTTATTTTTCCGTTTCATTATATTGTAAAAGCAAATTTTATTTGAAATGACTGGATAGGTAGAATAAGCGCAGAAACAACACGGAAGAAGGATGCCATTCGTATTGCTTGGTTCCATTGGAATTGTTCGTGGGCAGTTCAATATTCCAACATAAAGTATGAAACGTTCCGAAGAAACGTATGGCGCTCTCATTATAAAATCGCCTAACCATGATGTATGCCTGCAGCATGAAAGGATTGAGACTTTATAAACCTATTAATCATGATACAACAAAGGTTTGCCAATAAACACCTAATTCAATGAAATGAAATACTGGTCAATTGCAGCATGCTCCCTCCCGGTTTTTTTATTTTTCAATAACAAAATATTTTCTTCATATCTACCGGCGGATAAGACACCGCTTGCTGATGTGTATGAAAAAAAATTGCTCACAACAATCAGTTGCCCGCCTGGTCGGGCGACTTATCATTTTACAAAGGAGGAGGTAAATGAGATGGTTCCATTGCCTGGAACGGGTTCACATTCCTGGAAAATTTCAACAAAAAGCGATAGCGCTCAAATTTATTTTAACCTGGGAATCAACCTCTACGATGGCTTTCATATTATTGAAGCGTTGCCTTCATTTAAGAAAAAGGTTTAATAAGGAATGCAAGTTCATTGCGCTGCTGACTCCATTAGAAAAGAGAAGTGCCCAATTTGGGTTTATTTTAGTTTAGAACATTTGCGGCCTCCCTCTGGCGGCGAAACATTTGACATAAGTGGTTATAAAAAGTCTATGCTAAAAATGAAATCATTTGCCTCGAATGAAAAGCTCATTATACCGGAGCACGTTACTAAAATGTTTTTTCTTTCCTGTGGTGGCGGAAGGGCGGTTAAGATAAATGAAAGACCAGAGATCAGGAAGGCTGAAGTTTAACTGCTCATTACACTGCGCCGTTAAAGTTGTTCATCATTAGCACCAAACCGCATGAAAAGCCTTGCGCTTTATCATTCTTCAACTCACGAAATATAATATTAGATTTGTAAGGCAGGAATGATTCACCAATTTATCAATTTTGAAAAGAAAGCTACTTCCGAAAAACATGCAACCTATAGTATGGATAGCGGCAGGCCTTGTTTTGTTGCTCCTACTCTGGAAAGTATTTACTCCCTCTAACAGAAATGCAGCCTCCATAAATGTAGTGGGCATCCTTGTCGCCGGTATTATTGCAGGTGGCGTTATTATGCTGTTGGTCTCCAGGCTCGCTGCAAAAAATAATACCAAAGTAGTTGCTGAAAATTCACATACCATTGTTGAAAGTATTCGTAAAGTTTTTAAAATAGTATGTGCAGAGGGACAGTTTAATGAGTTATATAACTATGAGGAAACAAAAAAGATCCTCGGCTTTATTCCGTCTACCAAAAGAGTTCTCACAATTATTGAAGCAAAAGTGTTGGTGGGTTTTGATTTTGAAAAATGCAAATGGGAAATCGATGCCGATAATCACGTTATAAAGCTTTTGACATTTCCTGCACCACAGATTTTAAGCATTGAGCCGGACTATAAATATTATGACTTTGATGAAGGGATTTTTAATCTTGTAAATAGGAAAGATCTTACGGCAATACAAGCGAATGGCAAAAAGCAGGTAGAAATTTCGGCCATCAAAAGCCACCTCCCTCAAATAGCTGCCGAGCAAATGCGCACCAT
>JALYYM010000217.1 GCA_030946565.1 Bacteroidota bacterium
GGTCAAATGTTAATATTTTTATGCTTTTCTACTTCCTCAATTTTCAATTGAAATTATACTTCGCAAGCTTTAATAATGCTGCTAATAATAGGTGAAAATACTTATAACTGTAATCTGAATAATCAAAATAACAATGTGCTACATTGTTAAGCAGATTTAATCTATTGTCTTTCGTAAAAAGAAACTCAAAAAATGCCCTGTCATCTTCTGAAAAGCATTTTATAATTGTAGGATGTTTTATTAGCTGATGAATGTATAATTCCTGCATACTGCCTTTATTGTTTGTGCTTGATGGCACTTTTATCCTTGTACAAAACTCTCTGAACAAACCTTCAAACTTTATAGTTAATCCGTCAATTGCAAGCATAAAATTTGGTTTGTAACTTTCGCTTAAAAGAGAACTTTCCATTTGCAAAAAATATTCCTGCAATGAAGGAGCTAGCAAACTTATCCAGTAGTATTTTATGGTTTCACCACCCAGGTCTTTTTTAGTAAGTTCTGCACCAATCCATGTGTATGTATGAAGAAATTGTGTCAACGACTTGTAAGTAAGTTTGCCAGATCTGATACCAGGTATTAAAGTATAGTATAAATAAGTTGTTACATAGTGCCTGATATAATATTTATAGCGTAACATACCTGCCCCGTTATTATCTCCCTCCGCAGATATACTTTCAATGTTTTTATTGATGTCAAACTTAACCGTAGTAAACGCATCCATCCAACCATTCTCTTTATCACTGTCTGTTTTCTTCAACGTATCAGCGGGTGGTAGAAATTTACCTTTTGCAAGAAATTCAAATACAGCATCGGCAGGTTGTTCCAACAATTTTCTGGTCTTTTCTTTTATTTCTTCTTCGATTTCATTGAGTGCAGTAATTTCTTCGCTACTGTAATTATATACAGATATTGGCAAGGTTACTTCATCTTTAATAGCTGCGTATTTTTCTTCTGCTTTCTGGCGGCTAATATGATTACCGGCTTGCCGGTAATGCTGTATGGCCAATGTATATTCCTGTTGCTTAATCCATATTCTTTCAGGGTCAGTTTCTGAATCACCCATCCTTTCATAGCAATTCCCAATTTTTGTATGCCATATTCCTATATCAGACTTTAGTTTTGATGCAACCTTAACCGCAACCGGCAGATAGTAATTTACCATTGTAAAATCATCCGTTTTTTGCGTACCAGAAATGTGAGATTCAGTATTAAAAACAGAAAGTAAATCTTCGAAGGCTTCAGGTTTAAAAACATTTGTATATTTCAACATCGTTTCAAGAAGGCTCACTTTAATATAAAACTTAAGACTGGTTACATTCAGGAGAAACTTCCTGAATATATCTACAGTTTCGGGAATTTTTAATTTTGTTTCGGCTACTGCGCTGGCAAGAAATTCACATTTTTTGCTGACGCTCCTGTCATTATTAAACTCGTCTATTCCATTAGCCGTAAGGCAAGAATTTAAAATTTCTAAATACGCATCCACTGCCTTTGCAGCATATGTTCTATTTTTTATGCCTTTAACTGCTCTCCATAAAAGATGATTGTACCTGGCTTTTAAAACCGGGGATATTGTGATTTCTACCCTCTCTTTTAAATAAGCAAAAGCCGTATTTTGATGTTCATCAAGTACTGGATAGTCATATACATCACCGGGCTTTTCACCAGTTGAATAAGAAAAAGAAAAGACTTTTGCACCGGCTATTTGAAACATAAAACATTCAAGTTCCCATTGTGCTATTTGCTTTTCCCGTTCGTCAGTAGTTTGATTTCGGTAAGCCACCTAAAAATCAGTTACTTCATGGTCTTTTTCAAGTTTTCGAATATTGTTTTCTACGTATTTGCAGCCAACTTCAATATTAGTTATCGCCTTTACATCGTCTAAAAATGTTTTCATAATTAAGGATACATTTTACATAAAAAAAAGGGGCTACAACACCCCTTCATCAGCAAAGCTATAATACCCTTCGCTGGTAACAATAATATGATCTAACACCTTTATATCAAGATACATTCCGGCAGTGACAGTCTTCTTTGTCAGTTCTTCATCTGCTCTGCTTGGTTTAAGGTTGCCAGATGGGTGGTTGTGGCTTTTATGTAAAGCTTTACATAAAAGCCATTATGCAAAGCATTTAGTTATGTAAAGTGATGATAAAATGCTATTGCCAATACAAGATAATTTGCCAATTTTCTTTACATAATATTTAAAGCTGTTTGTTGAAAACTCTGACAAAACTCTAATTTATCAGGATTGTTCATCTTTCAACAAATAGCTATGATCAAAAGAATTAAGGATCCTGATTGTTTAATTGCCGAGGCTGAAGAGTATTTGCTTTCGGTTGGATATTCTCCATTCACAATGGTTCGAATAAAAAGAGCATGGCTCTTTATCCAAACATTTATGATATCCAAAGGAGTAAGTGACTATTCAGTGGATATGGCAAAGCTTGCAGCACACCAGTATTTAAAGAATAGAAGTAGGAAGCGAAAACGCCCCAATCGTTATCTGAAAAATTTTATTTACGCTGTTAGTCTTCTCAATGAATATTATCAGACAGGCAAGATTAAAACATGGTTACGAACTGACAAAAAGCGTGTTGTTTTCAAAGGGGCCATCGGTTCATTAATAAATGATTTTTTACGTTATAAGAGGCAAGAAGAAAGATTGTCCACCACACGCATTGCTTGTTATCGACGATATCTTTTTCGGTTTTTAACCTATTGCGATAAAAAACACATTCAGCAAGTAAGTAAAATTGATTTGCCTCTGTTACTTCACTTTATTAGTTCTCTTGACGACAACAGATTGGTACCAGTAGCAACAATTGTATCCACCTTGCGTGGTTTTATGAGATATGCTTTTGTGAAAAAGAGTTTACCTGTTGATTACTCCGTTAGAATACCAAAATGTAAAACGGCTATTCAACCTAAACTTCCTTCTACTTATTCACAAAAAGAAATTAACAACCTTATCAGATCTGTCGACCAGTCTAGTGCAACCGGTAAACGTAACTACGCCATTATCCTGATTGCTGCAAGGTTAGGGCTACGAGCTTCTGATATTTGTCGATTAACTTTTAAGTCATTGCAGTGGGACACAAGCACCATCAAAATCCGACAGGTCAAGACATCGAAAGAACTGGAACTCCCTTTACTAAGCGATGTGGGCAATGCCATTATTGACTATCTAAAATATGGTCGTCCTGAATCGGAGGAGCCATATGTATTTCTGACAGCGAGATCACCTATTGAGCCATTATGGTCCAGCAATGTAGTGACCCATATAGTTCAGCGCGCTTTTAAAAAAGCAAATATCAATATTAAAAACAGAAAGTTCGGCCCTCATTCTTTACGCCATTCACTTAGTTTTAGAATGCTTGAGCAACACACCATTCTGCCGGTTATCTCTGAAGTATTGGGGCATCGAAACACCGAATCTACCCGTTATTATTTACGCATTGATCTTGCCTCAATGAAACAGTGTATTCTTGAAGTGCCACCAATAAAAGCCGGTTTTTACCGGCAAAAGGGAGGATGGTATTATGCGTAAAATCTCCACTTCTTATAATAGCGTTTATGGGGCTGAGATCAAGGCCTTTATTAATATCAAAAGAAAACTGGGCTTCAAATACAAAACAGAAGCTGTGATCCTCTCCCTATTTGATAGAATGGCGAATAAAAGAAATGAAAAATCGCAAGGTATTACCAAAGCATTTGCGGACAGTTGGTGTCAAAAAAGACCGAATGAGTCAAATAGATATCGTTATGATCGTGTAAGGCACATCGCACAATTTTCTTTGCACTTATGTGATCTGGGCATTCCTTCCTTTGTACCTAAACTTCCACCTTTTCCAAACTCCACATTTATCCCCTACATATACTCCAAAGATCAGTTGCGCAATATTTTTAAAGCCTGTGATGAATTACGGAGGGGAAAAGTGTCAATGAGATCTTCTTTGATATCGATACCAGCTCTGGTTCGTTTTCTTTATGCTACTGGCCTGCGCATCAATGAAGCCCTGGCGCTACAGGATAACGATGTAAATCTTCAAGAAGCTTTCTTGAAAGTTAAAGACTCCAAAAATAACAAGGAACGCATAATCCCCATATCATCTTCATTGGTAGCGGTGTTGAAGCAATATGCCAGCTACAAAGCCATGCTTC
>JALYYM010000251.1 GCA_030946565.1 Bacteroidota bacterium
GATGGCACATGTGCGGCGCTTCCCGTAAGCTGGATTTACTTCAGGGGCAAGCCCGTTATAAAAAATGTATTGCTGGAATGGGCCACTACCAATGAAATAAATAACGGCTTCTTCACTATTGAAAAAGGCCATGATGGCGTTTCTTTTGAAAAATTAATTACAGTAGATGCAAGTGCCATAAATAATAATACAGAACACCTCTATTCAGTTACTGATCAACAACCGTTTGCCTTGGGGTATTATAGAATATCCCAGACTGATAAAGATGGAAGAAAAAATTACTTCCGTACCATACAAGTGAAAACGAATACAGCCAACGGGTTGAAAGTCTTCCAATATATACAAGCTAATTACCTGTATGTAAAAACTTCCAACGCCGTACCGGGCAACGGTTCTATTGAAGTTTACGGCACAGATGGCAAAAAGATTTTATCACAAAAGATAACGCTTACTGAAGAAGCAAACACCTATAAATCTGATAAACAACTTCAGAGCGGTATGTATATCATAAACATATTAAATGCAGGAGAAAAAATTTATACCGGGAAAGTAATGGTGCAATAAGAGCCATTTTATTGAACCCTCATCGGCAAAATAATTATTAAAGCGAGGGCCGTCAGACGACGGCCCTTACTACAGAAAATGCCGGAAGATTCATTCGTTCCTGCTCAAATATTTATATTGGTAAATGCCCTGGATTATACCAAAGAATTCCCATGGAAAAAACATCAGGAGAGCATATCTTTTATTATTCAATGTTTCTGCGAACGGCAAACTGACACTTATTGCATTTTGAGTTGCTCAGTATGACTATGTTCCCTAATTCTCCGTCTTTTGGAGGCTGACACTTGCGTACGCCAGGTCCCGTACCGGGGACGGGATAACACTGTGACTAAAGTTGAGGCTCCTTAGCAGAGAAACCCGGCCTGATTTATATTTTACTGGTATTGTTTTACTACATGATAAAAGAAAACATCCGGCGCACCTACCACACCAGCTGAATCCATTCTGTGTTTTAGTTCTTTTGAATGCATAAAATCTTCTGTCTTTTTCATATCTGTAATCGCCATAATCAACGACACCATATGAGGATCGCCGATATACTGGCTGATGGCCCGGTCCGTCATTCCTGCATTCATTCTATCCTGCTTATCGCTATCAAAAACATTTTTCCAGGCATCGTAGTCTTTTACTTTGAAATTAATTATCGCCCTTTCGGTTGATACGTCTGTTGTGGAGTCGTGGAATTTATTCATTGTATAAAAAAATGATGGCTTGCCAATTACACCTGCTTTTTTCATAACTTCCATAAGCCCGGGCGACATAGCAAAGTGTTTGGCTTTTGTTGTATCATCAACATGTAAAGCCACCAATACCATGTTGCTGTCGTTAATACCCCTTCCCACTACAAAATTGTGTAGACCGCTGGCTGCTCTTGCAGAATCATGAACTTCATAGCCGGGAAACCATTTAGCAAAATTCGCTACTTTTTGTTTTATTAACATGGTTATGGCGGGTGGCGCAGGAGTTGCAGGGGGAGCTTGCGTCATGGTAGTGGAGGAATCCTTCATGGTAGAATCTGTGGCAGTAGTAGTGGTGGAGTCGCTGCCACGGCTTGCACCGTCATTAACTAAAACCAATAAAATTTCCTGGGCACCCAGGGTTAATCTCCAGCCGCAGGAATATTCTGCAAAAGATATAGTTGCCCTGGGCAAAGCCATTGAAGCGCACTATTTAAAAACAGCCTGATTGTATAAACGCTGGTTTAAATTATCACAGGGCCGGGGAATGTAAATGTTTATCTCCCATTTATTCCCGTACGATACTGACTTTGTGTATCAAAGTATAATAATAGCATATCGGCTTAATTAAAAACAAAGCAACATAAACTGGCATGTAATTAGCCTGAGAGCTGTTGGTTTTTCATAGGATATTGGATTATAACAAGGGGTGGATTTTTATCCGGCCCTTTTATTTTTTTAAGAACGAAAGGCAAAATAAAACCAGCATACCAACAATAACATCTGCGAAAGCCGCCGTGCTATTTTTGCTTCCCCTGCATTCGCGCAAGATTGCCTTGGCGCCCCATTGGGGTGCCGGAAAACTAACTGTAACTTAACTCAATCAATCCTTTAATCCCGCAGAAATCTTTTTGCACTGCTGTATTTCCAATCTTCGGCTTTGTCACAAAGCCTGCCTGTACCGGGCTTGCCTGCCGTTAGGCAGGTTTTGATGTAGGTATTCCAATTTTTTATCAAACATATCCTGGCTATTTATTTCGAGAGGTTTATTATGCTGTTGCCAAAACTGCCAGTCGTTTGTTGTTACCGTTTTTCTTTCCGGCTCTTTCCATTAGCCAAACCATCCATTCTTTTCTGCTTTCATGTGGATGGTCTTTTATTAAACTCTTCAATATTGTAGATGTAAACTTTTAGTATCTCTTACAATATCTTCAAGTTTATTTTCTTTACTACCAATGATCATGTGAATGTGGCTTGGCATAATGCACCATCCATAGATTTCAAGGCCTTTCTTTTCCTGCCAGTGTTTCCATGAATCAATTATTACCTGCATGTATTCTTCTCTTACAAAAACATCTATCCAGTAAACTGTTGCAAAAGAGATGAAATAAATTTTATCGTTATGAAATTTATACTTGCGACTCATCCTGTAAATGTACAAAGCTTGTTATACCTGCATTAACGCAAAGTTCATTAGCGCAATCGTCCGCTTGTGCTTATAACAGACTACAACTTAGTAAAGTAATTCTTACGTACAGAGAAAGTTAGTGAAGGCTTTTAATTTTTAGTAGTAGCTTCTTTTCGATTCGTGTCACGAGCGGACGCTTGCGCCAACCTTGCGAATTATCTGAGGAAACAGAGTTGAACTTGTGTTTGAACTTAGATAAATAATGGGACGACAACCGGAATAAATGATAAAATAATGCTACATTTAATTTGAGTCCAAAAATGGAACTCAAGAGTAATATGAAAGAAACACAAATTTGCCAAGGCTGCTGGGAACATATGCATATGCCGACGGTCATACGCGGTCCTTTTTCTGTTCTTTTCAGAACTATGGGTATCAAAAAAAGCAAGATGCATCCAAATATGTGCACCAAGTGTGAAAGTGGTTTTGCCAAGATCATGAAACAAAAACAAATACCAGTCTCCACTACTATTCTCTTTGCTGATATTCGGGGATATACAGATTTGTCGCAGCAAATAGAAGCTACAAAACTGAATGAACTGCTACACCAATTTTACGACCGATGTTCTGCAGCAGTATGGGAATATAATGGGATTGTCAATAAGTTCATCGGCGATGCTGTCCTTGCCATTTTCAATTTTCCACTAATCAGGAAAGAACATGTACAAAATGCGGTAAGTGCAGCCGTTCAACTGCAAAAAGACTGTAAACATCTAAAAGAGGAAATTGGCCTAAGTGACATCCACACCCTTGGTGTAGGTATAGGAATACATACAGGTGAATCCTACATGGGGGAAGTGGGAACCACTTATAAAGATTTTACAGCCATCGGTCCGGTGGTTAACTTAACGTCAAGACTTCAGGGGGCCGCCGGCATAGGTGAAATTATGGTAACGGAAGAGGTATTTAATCAGGTAAAACACCAATTTCCCGATGCTCAAGAGAGAACCCTTACCTTGAAGGGCATAAACGGCCCTGTAAATGGCTATGTGCTTGTATAGCCCTAATTCGCGCAAGGTTGCTTTGGCGCCCCATTGGGGTGCCGGAATACTAACTGTAACTTAACTCAATCAATCCTGTAATCCCGCAGAAAGCTTTTGCACTGCTATACTTCCAATCTTCCGATTTTGTTACAAAGCCTGCCTGTACCGGGCCTGCCTGCCGGTAGGCAGGTTTTGATGTATGTATTCTAATTTCTTATCAAACATTTCCTGGTTTGTTATTTCTAACGGCTTATTATGTTGTTGCCAGAACTGCCGGTCGTTGTTATTTCCATTTTTCTTTCCGGCTCGTTGCATTAACCATAACATCCATTCTTTTCTGCTTTCATGTGGATGGTCTGTTATTGTATTCTTCATTGTTCTTGACGTAAAGCTTTTCATGTCTCTGACGATATCTTCCAATTTATCTTGCTTACTTCCTATAATCATGTGGATGTGTGGCCCGGCATGACGCACCACCCATATATTTCAAGCCCCTTCTTTTCCTGGCAGTATTTCACGAGTCAATTATAACCTGCATATATTCTTCTCTTACGAAAACGTCTATCCAGTAAACCGTTGCGAACGAGATGAAATAGATTTTATCGTTATCGTGGAATTTGTATTTGCGACTCATACCATAAATGTACAAACCTTGTAAGAATTTCAATACATAGGAAGTACGTCAGCGCAAGCGTCCGCTTGTGCTTTTTGCAAACTGCGGCTTAAATATAAATAAAGTAATCTGGTAAAATGATCAAATCTGCGAGAGTATAGGTTTTAAATTGGAAGCTCTTTTCAATTTACGGCACAAGCGGACGATTGCACCAACTCTGCGATAGCATTTAGGATAACCTCGCGCCAAAGTAGGGCTTGTTACATCGTAAGTTTAAATTCAGTGAACACTTTCCACAAAAAACTTTTCCACAGACGTAAATTGAAAAACTATAAATCGTAGTTTTATGTCAT
>JALYYM010000304.1 GCA_030946565.1 Bacteroidota bacterium
AATAAAGCCACCGCGTACAGAACAAATGCCGGCGCAGATGCCAAGATCTCATTAAGCTCTTCGATAAATCTTGACCTTACTGTAAATCCTGATTTCTCACAAGTTGAAATTGACAGGCAGGTAACCAACCTTGATCGCTATGAATTATTTTTCCCTGAAAAGCGGCAATTTTTTTTAGAGAACGGCGACCTGTTTGCAAATTTCGGGTATGCTTCCATCCGCCCATTTTTTTCGAGGAGAATTGGTTTGCAGGCGCCGATAAATTTTGGTGCAAGAGTAAGTGGCAAGCCTGATAAAAACTGGCGGATCGGCGCCATGGATATGCAGACCGGAAGTGTAGGCTCGTTAGCATTGCCTGCTCAAAATTTTGTAGTGGCTTCTGTGCAGCGCCGCGTATTTTCAAGGTCAAATATTGGATTCATCTTTATCAATAAGCAATCGCTGAACTACAGGCCAGGCGCTGATTCCGGCAAACCTGTTTATTCATCTTACAATAGAAATGCGGGCCTTGAATATAACCTTGCTTCAGCCAATAATGTATGGACAGGCAAAGTGATGTTCCTTAAATCTTTTACGCCGGGCAGGAATGGAAATGATCTAGTACACGCTGCGCATCTGCAATATAACAGCCGCCATTGGCTACTCTACTGGCAACAGGAATATGTTGGTAAAAATTACAATGCAGAAGTGGGCTATGTACCGCGTAATGGATACATCAAAATAAACCCCCAATTGAACTATACATTTTTTCCAAAGGGCGGAAGAATTCTATCTCATGGGCCAAGGTTGTATTATGCCTTATACAACAACGAATCATTTCGACGCACGGATGATGAATGGTTTGCCGGCTACAATTTTACTTTTAGAAACCAAAGCACTTTTACTCCATGGATAGCGCATGATTATGTAGAGCTGCAGCAACCTTTTGATCCGACCAATTTTAAGAAGGATACATTAGCTCGTGGTACCGAACACCGCTGGTATGCCGCAGGTGCAGATATCCAATCGAAGCCGCAAAGCTTATTTACATATAGCCTTTCAACCCGCGTTGGTGGCTATTATGCAAATGGCAAGAGATATAATATCAGTGCCGATCTTGGTTATCGGTTTCAACCTTATGTAAGCCTTGCAATAAATGCAACCTATAACAATATCAATCTGCCTTCTCCCTGGAATGTCACTAAATTTTGGCTGATAGGCCCCAGGATAGATGTGACGATGACCAACAAATTATTTTTCACCACCTTTATTCAATACAATGAACAGATCAATAATATCAACCTGAATACCAGGTTTCAATGGCGCTACAAGCCTGCGTCTGATCTGTTTATTGTTTATACGGATAATTATTTGCCTGCGCCGTTCTATGTAAGAAACCGTGCGCTGTTGCTTAAGCTGACATATTGGTGGAATGTAAATGAACACAAAACATTGGAGAAGATAACTATGTAAAGGAAGAATTAGTGTCATGTCAACTTTAAAAATATCGGTTGCAAATACAATAGGCAATGGGCAATAGGCAACACAATTTGCAAATTGCTCATTGCCCATTTAAAAGCGCCAAAAAATTATTGACATGACACTATTCTCCTTTATCATCTTTATTCCTTCGCATAGAAGCGCTGGCCATTACAGAGCCAAAACTTCCGGCAACCACATTTCCGATCACAATATCTGCAAACAGCATCAGTAATACACCATGATCATATTTTGAAGGGAGAGCCGGGGGAGTGTTATTTAGCACCTCGCTCGAACCAATATCAAATAGGCCAGGGGCAAAAATAAAAATACAAATTAACGTAAGCACGCAGGAAAAAAAGATACCAATAAAGGTTACCGAAAAACCGGCATTCAGGCCCGAAGCATTTTTATCACTACCCCGCTGATACCAAAGCACGAAAATAAAAATATAGATAAGAAATAATGCATTCCCGAGATAAAGTAACCATGCCTGCGAAAAAGTATCATCCTTTATAAAAAATATTGCCGGAATACAGTAGAGAATCGCAGGCAGCACGGCATATTTGCCAAGAGTAGAGAACGTGTCTTTGTTCATAAAAAATATGCCGCCAAAACCGTTCCACTTGTAACAGTAATTCTGTACCAACTTAAACAGCTTTTTTCAAAGCGCTTTCGTAACAAGCTGGTCAGCTGATGTAGAAACAATGCAACAGTATGATCTTAGTTGATCATTCGTAAAAACAATAGCCCCAGGGCAGCAAAGATTACTATCATTATTATTCCGCGGAACGCTTCTTTTTCTTCGTTTTCGTTTGTCATTGTATAAATTTTTCTTCTTACAGGTGAATGAAGGATCTGAAAGGTAGAATAAATATTTGGTTGCATTTTATGACCACGGATATGTGACCTATAAAAATCTTTGCCAGTTTCAATATTAGAACTTAAATACATCAGGCGAACTCATTCCGGCGCTAAAATTTTAATTTTACACCATGGAAGCACACCCTAAATTATTTATGCTTTTGGTGGGATGTACACCGCCGGGCAGGTATACTGAGCAGCACGATGTTTATTTTCAGATTGGGAATAGTATCGCAGATCTTATCCCGGGAATAATAGAATTCTGGCCGGAAGCGAACGGCGATATTCATCTAGATGCCTGGAGAGAGGTAACTAACGTTGACGGTTATACGGTTGAGATTGGACCTTCGAATAGCCCGGCAGGCTCTGCAATAAATAGCGATGATAACCGTCTTTTCTTCCTTAACCTTGGCGGCTACAAAAAAGATGAGTTTGAAGAATTTCATTACAAGATGCTGGCAGTGGCCAAAGAAAAAGGAGAAGCGGTGCGGCAAGCTAAAAAAACGGCCTTTTACAAGCATACCGGTTTCAAAGGAGCGGATTCTCATATTGATGATAAGTATGGCATTGATGTAGACGATGTGTATGCCATTGAAGATATTTTACCGGCTGACAACAAATCAAAATATACCATTGAAATATCTGAATCGTTAACTGATCATGAAGATGAAATGCATTTAGGATATTTTACTTTTCAAAAATTATTGTTGCAAAAGAAGTTTTAATAAATATCTGCCGGATGAATTTATTTGCTGACACAGAATTTTTCAATGCAGGATTTCCTAAAAAGATTGTTTACACTTTAAAGGATGCGGATCTTGTTTATATAGAAAATTTTTTTTCAAAAGAAGAAGCAGACAGACTATATACAGAACTTCTTAATGATATTGATTGGTTGGAAACTAAAACTACTGTGTATGGAAAGGAGTATAATACGCCGAGGCTCACGGCGTGGCATGGTGATGCCGGTACGGAGTATACTTTCTCAGGAAATAAAATGAATCCTTTTCCCTGGACAAATGATCTGCTTTTCATCAAGGAAAAAGTGGACAAAGAATCAGGTGTTATTTTCAATAGCGTACTCTTGAATTTATATAGAAATGGCAAGGATAGTGTTGGCTGGCACCGCGACGATGAAAAAGAATTTGGAACCAACCCGGTAATCTCTTCGATAAGCTTCGGAGAAACGCGGCCATTTCATTTAAAGCACAAGTTTAAAAAAGATATAGAGAAAGTAATCATTCCATTAACGCATGGATCATTATTAATCATGAAAGGAAAAACGCAACATTATTGGGAACACCAGGTTCCAAAAACGGCAAAAGACATTAGCCCCAGAATTAATCTTACGTTTAGGGTTATAAAAGATGTGTAGGTGTCAGGCCACTGCAGTGGCCAGACACTTAGAGCGTTTTACTATAATTCAAAATTGCCCATCCATTAATACAATACCAAAACCACAAATGCTAAGAAGCCATTACAGCGCATCAAAGCATTTTCAAATAATTTTTAATAGCCGCCAGAACTTTAAAGATGAATTGTTACCTTTTACCTTTCTTTGAAGCGAAATTTGTTGCTTGAAATTTTATTGAGTTTATCTAACTCACTTTTTATTTTACTTTTAAAAAATTACTGATGGCGAAATATCCCACTCAAAATTCACGAAGAAAATTTATCACCAACGTTACCAAAGGCGTTATAGGCGCATCCATGATCCCTGCGATTGTCACGGCAAAAGACAGCAAGAGACATATAGAAGAATTAATAAGATCGCAGCAAAATTTCAGCGCCAATGATATGATACAGGTTGCCCTGATTGGCGCCGGCGGCATGGGTACTGCAGATGCTATTACTAACCGCACTGTGCCGGGAACGAAGCTGGTAGCGGTTTGTGACCTGTACAATGGAAGGCTTGCAGATGCTAAAACAAAATGGGGAAACGGCATTGCGACCACAAAAGACTTCCGCGAGATACTTGACAGGAAAGATATTGATGCCGTTATAATTGCCACGCCGGACCATTGGCATAAAGATATTTCTGTGGCAGCGATGAACAAAGGCAAGCATGTGTATTGCGAGAAGCCAATGGTACATGACATCACGGAAGGTCCGGCAGTGATTGAAGCGCAAAAGAAAAACAATGTCGTCTTCCAGGTGGGCAGCCAGGGCATGAGCTCACTGGGCAATGAAAAAGCAAAACAATTATTAAAGGACGGCGCCATCGGTACGTTGAATTATGCTGAAGCTTTCTACGCACGTATGTCGCCAACCGGCGCCTGGCAATATCCTATTCCGGATGATGCATCGCCCTCAACTGTTGATTGGGACAGGTACATAGCCAATACCACCAAAAGGCCGTTTGATAAATTAAGATTTTTTCGCTGGAGAAATTACCGCGATTATGGAACAGGCGTGTCGGGCGATCTCTTTGTTCATGTATTTTCGAGCCTTCATTTTATTACCGGTTCTATCGGCCCAAATAAAGTGATGGCAACCGGCGGCCTTCGATACTGGAAGGATGGAAGAGAAGTTCCTGATATTATGTTGGGGACGTTTGATTATCCTGATGCAAAAGTTCATCCACCGTTCAATCTTTCGTTGCGTGTAAATTTTGTAGATGGCACCGGTGGCACCAACTATCTCCGCATGGTGGGCAGTGAGGGCTCTATGACGGTGGAGTGGGATAAAGTGACGCTCTATAAAAATAAAACTATCATAGACGAAAACGATCCTTTGAACAAAACAAAAAATGTAGACTCCGGTAAAGAATATGTGTACGACCGTAAATCAATGGTGCCGCCTGATACGCTGATCTATGCCGCCGAAGAAGGATACAAGGGCGCCCACTTCGATCATCATTACAACTGGATAAATGCCATTCGTACTAAAGGCAAAGTGACCGAAGATGCGTTGTTTGGTTATCGTGCTGCTGCACCTGCGTTGCTTTGCAACGACAGTTATTTCAATAATAAAATACTGCAATGGGATCCTGAAAACTTAAAAGTGATCACCACCTAAATAGACAAAAATGAAAAGATTAGCAGCCTGCTTAATAATAACCACCGGGATTTTAATTTCTTGTTCGTCCTCAAAAAATGCAGGTGAGAATACCCTTTCAAAAATGGAAAAAGAGCAGGGGTACAAATTATTATTTGATGGTAAAACAATGAACGGATGGCGCACGTATCAAAATAAATCCGCAGCGTCGTGGTCAGTTGATAGTGGCACTTTGCATTGTAAAGGAAGCGATGCAAATTATGGCGCTATCACTGCAGATATGATGACGAAAGACCAATATAAAAACTTTGATTTTTCGGTTGATTATAAAATTTCTGCGAAAGGAAACAGCGGCATATTGTACCTCGTAACAGAAGACAGCTCATCTTCTTACCTGACCGGCCCGGAATACCAGATAATAGACGATGTGAATTTTCCCGAAAAGCTGGAGCCTTGGCAACATACGGCAGCCAACTATGCAATGAACCCCGCGCCAGACGCCAATCCAAACCCGGCTTTAGAATGGAACCATGCACGAATTGTAAAAAACGGCAACCATGTAGAGCATTGGCTCAACGGTAAAAAAGTAGTGGAATATGAACTGCACAGCGCTGATTGGAATAAAAATAAAATGGCTGGGAAATTCGCACATGATGCCGGGTATGGCGCGGCAGATAAGGGCTACATCACTTTTCAAAATCATGGAAGCGAAGCGTGGTTTAAGAATATTATGATAAAGGAATTGTAGGAGGGAGGTGGGGTGATGCAAAATTGGCTTTCCTGAAGTTTAGACCTTCCGCTTGCTTTTATAACATTTGAAATAAATGCTTTCTAAAAATATACGTCATTGAGAAAATGATAATATTGGAACATTTGCGATGCGTGTCGCCTAAAATGAATTGGCTTTCCTATTTAACAACTATATAAACTTCGACTGCTGTAGCACATTTACAATGCTTACAACCTTGATAAATGGTCATCCTTACAAAAGATCCAAGATTTTACTTAACGGCAAGTAAAACATTGGAAATCTTTACCTTACTTTGCGAAGTAACTATCATAAACTGATACTTACTTCAAAAAAATGGCGAAACAATTCTATAAGGCAATTTACTTCAGCGATTATCCCTCGGAAGATTCTAAAGAGAAATCAATAACACTTGCTTTTAGTGAGCCGGAAGTTCCTTACTATACAAAAGTCAAGGAAATGACAACTCAGGAAATCAAGGAATTAATCGGCATAAAAACTTATAAGCAACTTGCGTTGTTTGCTGACAAGCAAGAAAGGTCAATCAATCAAGTTGTAAAAAGGTTGATAAAGCAAAATCTTTCAGAGGTTGATAAGGTAAACGGAATGAGTAAGAAGGACGTGACTTTTGTAAAGAGCAAAGACACACCATTTCAAAGATGGTATCCTTACATTGAGGGCTACTCACCTGACTTTGTAAAATCACTTATCAAAAACTTTGACATTAAAGACACTTTGGTTTATGAGCCATTTGCAGGAACAGGCACAACACTTTTTGCAGCAGACGAAGAAGGAATTTCAACAGTTTATTCAGAGGTAAACCCTTTACTGCAATATCTCATTCTGACAAAAACAAAAGTTCTTAGGGCAAAAGAAGGTCGGAGAAAAAAACTTTCTGACAATCTCAAAGACATTGCTAAAACATTGTTGAATTCTCTTGACAAGTTTGAGGAAGACAAATCTTTAAGAGAGGCATACAAAACAATATTTGCCAAGAGCAAATATTTTTCAGATGATACCCTTATTCAAATTCTCAAACTACGTTCTTATGTTGATATTGTAAAGTTAGAAGATGAATTGCTTGCCGACACTTTGACCATTGCGATTTTATCTTGTTTGTTACCAGTTTCACATTTGAAGAAAGCAGGCGATGTGAGATTTAAAACTCCAAAAGAACTTGTAAAAGAAATGACATCTTTTGAGGAAATACTTCCTCAAAGAATTGCTGACATAGCAGAAGATGTTGCGGATTTCAGTTACACGTTGAAAACAAATCATGAATTGATTTTAGCAAACGCAAAAAATATCAGCAGAATAAACGATTTAAAAATCGGTGCAATCATTACAAGCCCACCCTATTTGAATGGAACAAACTATTTCAGAAATACAAAAGTTGAATTGTGGTTTCTCCGCTATCTGCAATACGAAAACGATCTACGATTTTTCAGAGATCAGGCATTGACAAGCGGGATCAATGATGTAAAGAAAGAATATGGTTATGCAAATGGCTTAGACATTTCTTCAAAAAGTAAAATATTAAAATCGACACTTGTTGAATTACATAAGAAAGCTTATGATTCACGAATTCCAATAATGGCAAAAAGTTACTTTGAAGAAATGTATGGCATCTTCAAAGATTCAAAGGAGCATTTGGTAAATAATGCAAAAATTTTAATTGACATTGGCGATTCAATTTTTTGCGGAGTTCATATCAACACAGACGAAATTTTGATTGAGTTACTGACGGAACTTGGTTATAAATTAATTGACAACAAAATTCTTAGAAAGAGAAGGTCAAGAAATAAAGAAGTGCTGACACAATCTTTGCTTGCTTTTCAATATTCGCCTAAGGTAGATGGTAAACACATCAATGGAACAACTCAAACATTTTGGAAAATGAATTGGAATCATTTCAAGACAGTAGTTCCACATCAACAAGCACCATACTCAAGTAGAAATTGGGGACATAACAATCATTCGCTTTGTTCATATCAAGGAAAATTAAAACCAGCAATTGCACACCATTTGGTTGAGACATTTGTTCCAGAGAACGGCTCAATGCTTGATCCGTTTGCAGGAGTGGGAACAATTCCATTTGAGGCAGCCTTGGCAGGAAAAACTTCTTTCGGAATTGATATTAGTTTGCCTGCCTACTATATTTCTTTGGCTAAAGTAACAGCACCGCAATCACAAGAAGGTTACGCTTACATAAATGCTCTACAGCAATTCATCAAAAAAAATAAATGCACAAAAGAAGAATTGGACGAGACAAAAACTTTTGGATTCAACAAAACAGTTTCCGAATACTACGAACAAACAACACTCAAAGAAATTTTACTTGCACGAAGATTTGTAAAACAAAATTATCCGAAAACTCCAAGTGAAATGTTAGTTGTTGCTTCATTGCTTCATGTTTTACACGGAAACAGACCCTATGCACTTAGCCGCAGGTCTCACCCTATAGTGCCTTATGCACCTACAGGAGAATTTGAATACAAA
Organism: Bacteroidota bacterium; assembly: GCA_030946565.1. The sequence goes on from JALYYM010000304.1 coordinate 8,567, forward strand.
AATTTAATTACAAAAGTTACTGAAAAAGTTGAGAGAGTAATCAATGAAGACTTACCAATCAATTTTAAGAATGGAAAAGTTTTCAACCAGGACACCACTATAATTTGGCCACAGGAAATTAATAATCTTGATGCGGTGATTACCTCACCGCCTTTTTTTGACAGCACAAGATTTTATTTAGCAAATTGGATTCGGATTTGGTTTTCGGGATGGTCAGAAAAAGATTTTAAGTTTCAAGTCAATTCTTTCGTTGAAGAAAAACAGAAAAAGGATTTTGCGATTTATGAGAGTATTTTCCGCCAGTCCAAAGAGAGATTAAAGAAAGACGGAGTTTGTGTTTTGCATTTAGGTAAGAGTGTAAAATGCGATATGGCAATGGAGTTGCAAAAAATAAGCAAGCGCTGGTTTAAAGCAGCGGATTTATTTGACGAAAGTGTAGAGCATTGCGAATCTCACGGCATTCGTGACAAAGGGACCGTGACTTCACATCAGTATTTGGTGTTAGTGTAGTTTACTTGAAACCTAAAAGTTTCTTGTTCGCTGCTGAAAGTTTGGTGACCAAGTTATAGTCAGTGATAATTTTCTTGAGTTCAGTTACACGCTTTGGCAAATGGGATTTTTCTCTGACTTGCAAATATCGCTCAACACAACTATTGACATTAATATGTGTATTTATTATCGGAGTTTTATTTGAAATCAAAGACAAATCAGCTCCTGTAATTTTTGCAAGTTCAATCAATTCATTATTAGTGTAGAATTCACTCGGCCATTTTTCTCTTTTATTACTATTTGCATCTTTGGATAACAAAGCAGCATTTTCTTTCTTCAATGAATAAAGCCATTTTGATGGAATTATGTGGTCTATAGCCCACGTTTCACGATTATTAATATCAAGTGTTATTCCTGTCTTAAAACACTTTCCTTCAAATCTTATAAATAAATCTTCAATATCAATAAACTCGTTTTCTCCTTCCACTAACAAATCAGCTATTCTTCTCCTGATAGACGACTCGTGGAGTTGTTGCTTTGTTCTTTTCGGATTCAATACGGAATTAATGGCGCCCTTACAACTTCTGCATTCCATCTGTCGTTCCAAGACACCCCAACCAGAATGTTTACTAAACGCAGCAAATGGTAGAATTCTACCACAGGTATTACATTGCTTCCAATAAGATTCTGAATGCTCGGTGGCAATTCTAAAAAATGCTTCCCAAAATCTTTGAGCAACTATAGATTCAGCTAATCTAAATTCTTCATCCCAATGCTCAAATGGCAAGTCTGACTCTTTTGAATGTAAATATCCGCATTTAGTACACTTCCATTCTGAGGTTTCATAGGCGTTTTTAGGACTTAAAAGCTTACTTCCAATATTTACATTATTCAACTCTTTGCATGAAAGACAAATGAATCCAACCCATGCGTCATGATAAGGTATGCCTTCGATTCTTGATAACCCTGTTTTATTGATTGTTTTTCTTCTTGTCATTTTTTTTAAAAAGTAAACATAACGTGTTAAGGTTTATACATCTTTAGTTCTGTAATTCCGCTGTTTGGTTTCGAGTGCCAATTCTTTGTCAAACCGGAGGCGTCGCATACCAACTACTTCGCTTTCACAATCAACGCATAAATAACATAGAACCATCCAAGCAAGCCATGGATGATCGCCCAAAGAACAGATTTATTCCTGCTCCACGAAATTACTACTGCGATAATTGTTCCCAGTCCAATGCCAGGCCCGTAATATACCGGTTGTACATAGCCATCATTTGGTCCCGGGCCGCAAGAAATAATAAACAGCGCTGCAATAATTGTTGAGAAGAATATTTTCTTTGACATGTGATTATTTATTGATGAAATATTTTGTTCGGGTAAGAATCAAAAATATAGAATTCATTTTCTAATAAATCATTTGCAAAAAATAAAATCATTGTGAACCGCATCGTAAATTTATCTTATGAAACTAATGCGGATAGTAAAACCTTCGGATGTTGCTTCTATTCTTGAAATATATACGCCTTATATATTACAGACTGCTGTCACTTTTGAGACAGAGATCCCTTTACTAAACTCTTTTGAAGAACGCATAAAATTGTACACCCAAAAATGGCCGTGGATAGTGTATGAAGTTGATGGAATGATAACCGGCTATGCGTATGCTACCAAATATCGTGAAAGACTTGCTCACCGATGGTGTGTTGAAAGCTCCGTGTATATCCGTGATCAATTTCAGCGGGAAGGCATTGCTTCTACATTATACAAAGCTTTGTTTGAAATGTGGCGTTTGCAGGGATTTATAAATGTATATGCAGGCATTACTTTACCTAATGAAAGGAGCATAGCCTTTCATGAACGATTAAGTTTTACAAATTTTGTTTATTATAAAAATGTTGGCCATAAGCTTGGAGAATGGAGAACAGTAGGCTGATGGCAAAAGCAAATAAATGAGTGTGAAAAGCATCCATCGGCGCCGGTAAATTTCGCTGACATGGATGATAACTTAATTCGAGAAGCTTTGAGTGAAAAATAGATAGAGAACAAAAATTATTTCCCCTGCGGAGAAACAGCAGTCATTCTTAATATCAAAATAAGCAGTGTGGCTGTTCCAATGGATTTTGCCCCTGTTGCCAAACACCGTAAACATGCTGAAGAAAAAAGTGGAGAAAAGAATCAGCAGGCCTAAAAGTGAAAATATTGCCCTTATAAAAATCGGTGAGCAAAGCCATTATAAAAATGCAAATGTTGCAGTACAGCATTCCATTTTTCTTATGTACCACCGCGCCGGGTGAGTCACTTATACTTACACATAAAGCGCCTAAAGAATCGTAATGCCAGCTCAGGCTTTTCCGAACTCTGCACAAACAATTTGCAGGGAGAATTATTTCAAGTGCTATCCGTATGCCATCTGCCAGGTATTGGTTAAACAAAAAAGTACCGTATGTTTTGCGCTTCTTCTCTTAGCATGAAAAATACAATTACTGATTGCAAAGAACGTACGTAATCAATTAACGCCTTGCTTTAAAAAGCAATATCGCCGTGAAGAACAGAAATTAAAATATAGCAGATACTTTATTTTATTTTTCTCTTGCTTTTTACAAACATGGCTCAAAAACAAATACCGTTTTTCATCATCAAACTTTTAATTTTGTAGGCTATAAAAAGCAAGATGAACAATACAGAAGAAGTTTTAAAAGACGTAGTAATAAAATTTGCAGGCGATAGCGGAGATGGCATGCAGCTTACGGGAACTCAATTTACCAACAACACAGCGTTGCTCGGTATAGATCTCGCAACATTCCCTGATTTTCCTGCAGAGATAAGAGCGCCACAGGGAACACTACCTGGTGTAAGCGGCTTCCAGTTAAGGTTTTCAAGCGACCGGATTTTTACGCCGGGCGACACGTGCGATGTGTTGGTAGCCATGAATGCGGCTGCGCTTAAAACCAATTTAAAAGAACTAAAAAAGAATGGAAAAATCATAGTCAATGTTGACGGCTTCGATGCAAAAAATCTTAGACTCGCTAATTATCCTGATGGTGTAAACCCAATCGAGAATGATAGCCTTGAAGGCTACGAGGTAATAAAAATGGATGTTACTAAAATAACCAGGGAGGCTTTGAAAGATTTTGAGATGAGTACGAAGGAGAAGGACCGCGCAAAAAATATGTTTGTGCTTGGCTTTCTCTATTGGATGTATAACAGGACTATGGATAATACCATCCGGTTTTTAACTGAAAAATTTTCTAAAAAACCAGAGATACTTGAAAGTAATATTAAGGTATTAAAAGCCGGTTACAATTACGGCGATACCACGGAAACCTTTACTACCCGCTACTCTGTAGAGAAAGCAAAAATGCCTGTCGGCAATTACCGAAGTATAATGGGCAACCAGGCGCTTGCGTATGGGTTAATTGCTGCTTCGCAAAAAAGCGGGCTGCAATTGTTCCTCGGTTCATACCCCATAACTCCTGCAAGCGATATACTTCATGAGCTTAGCCGGCATAAATCTTTTGGCGTAAAAACTTTCCAGGCCGAAGATGAAATTGCTGCTATTTCCTCGGCAATTGGTGCGGCTTATGGCGGGAGCCTTGGAGTTACTTCTACCAGCGGCCCAGGCATGGCGTTAAAAGCTGAAGCAATGGGCCTGGCCGTGATGCTTGAAATTCCTTTGCTGATTTGCAATATACAAAGGGGTGGCCCTTCGACCGGGTTACCTACTAAAACGGAACAGAGTGATTTACTTCAATGCTACTACGGCAGAAATGGCGAATGCCCAATGCCTGTAATTTCTGCCTCTACCCCGAGTGACTGCTTTGAAGCAGTGTATGAAGCAGTGCGTATTTCTGTGCAGCATATGACCCCGGTTATTTTTTTAAGTGATGGATATATTGCCAATGGCGCCGAGCCGTGGAAATACCCTGAAAGTGATGATCTGTTGCCAATAGAGGTGAATTTTAAAACCGAACTCGGCCATCATGAAGAAATTTTTCAGCCTTACATGAGAGATGAAAAGATGGTGAGGCCCTGGGCTATCCCCGGCTATGCAGGGCTGGAACATAGAGTCGGTGGCCTTGAGAAGCAAAACATAACAGGAAATGTGAGCTACGACCCGGACAATCACCAGTTGATGGTGAAATTGCGCCAGCAAAAAGTTGACAAAATCGCCGACTATATACCGGAACAAAAAATAGATAACGGACCCGAAGAAGGGAAACTTCTGGTGCTGGGCTGGGGTAGCACCTATGGAGCCATAAAAAGCGCAGTTCTAAGCTTGTTAGCTGAAGGGTATTCAGTTGCGCATGTGCATCTCCGTTATATAAGGCCGTTTCCTAAAAACCTTGGTGACATTATTAAAAATTACGAGCATGTTTTAATTCCCGAACTCAACAATGGGCAGCTCATAAAAATTATCCGCGATCAATATTTAGTGGATGCAAAAGGCTATAATAAAATAATGGGTGTGCCTTTTTCAAAGCATGAAATTGCAGATGAGATAAAAAAGATGTTGAAATAAATCTTTGATTCTTATTGCCTTCGATCCCGTCCGAGTGTTAAACCAAGTTTTATATTAAAAGTTATGTATGAATCGTTATTTTTCGGCCTTCCACGAATACCGTTAGGATGTGCAGTACTTGCGCCGGGTTTGTGCCTGTCATTAAGCAATAATGCTTGCTGAAGTTTTGTTCCTGAAAAATAATTTCCGTATACAGAAGGATCAATATATCTGCCACTTACATCATCGAGATAATCTGTTTGCAATACCCGGGTTACAATTTCAGCCCTAAGATTTATTATTGGCGATACATCGTACCTGGCTCCCAGGCCTAAGGGAAAACATAACTGGCTTAATTTATATGGTTTCGAATTAGGATATTCAGCAAATCCCTCACCTTCAGTGCTCAAAGGTTGAAGGTTTATATAGTTATTATTTAGCTTCGCCTCCGGATTGAAATGATAATAACCAATGCCCCCAAGCAGGTATGGCGAAACGGCTGGCGGGTAACGTTCATTATCATAATTTCCAAAGATATAGAAGGGGTGAAATTCAGCTACCACCGAGATTTCTGAAATAGAACTCCGGAAACTTAAATTTCTTTCATAGCGTTCGTTGGTGGTTGGGGCCACCTTTTTTAAAATACTGTCATACGCGTGAATCTGCCCAAAAGTAGCTTCAATCCTAAGCGCTATTTCATTTTTGTAAACAGTACTGAAAAATATGCCTCCGCAAAA
>JALYYM010000326.1 GCA_030946565.1 Bacteroidota bacterium
GAGGAGGAAGAAATTTTTTCACCTGATGACGCTATCCATTTTGTGCCGGTGGAAACACCTTTATTATCGTCTGTAATTTTTAATTCTGTTAGAAAACTTTGCATTTATATTTATTTAAGGTGTCAGTTAAAAGTTGGGCTGTAACATCGTACATCTCACATCAAACATCGTACGTTATTTTAATACTTTTCATTCTCATTCGGAAAATCTCTTGACTTTATATCACCGATATATTTTTGGACAGCGCCTGTGATTTGTTCGTGAAGGTTGAGATACTGGCGCAAAAATCTTGGCTTAAATTCAGTATTGATGCCGAGCATATCGTGCATCACCAACACTTGCCCATCGCAATCGTTGCCTGCGCCTATTCCTATAGTTGGGATTGATAGTTGTTTAGAAACGGTTTTAGCTAAGGTCGCTGGAATTTTTTCGAGTACAATACCAAAGCATCCCGCCTCCTGCAAAAGCATTGCGTCGCTCTTCAGTTTTTCTGCTTCTACTTCTTCTTTTGCCCTCACCGTGTAGGTTCCAAACTTATAGATAGACTGAGGAGTAAGCCCGAGGTGCCCCATAACGGGGACGCCTGCACTAAGTATTCTTTTTACTGATTCAATTATTTCTTCGCCGCCTTCGAGCTTAATGGCATGTGCTCCTGTTTCTTTCATAATTCTTATTGTCGAGATCAGTGCTTCCTTGCTATTGCCCTGGTAGCTTCCAAAAGGAAGATCAACCACAATTAAGGAACGGCTGCTTCCACGAACTACTGAAGATGCGTGATAGATCATTTGGTCGAGTGTGATAGGAAGCGTGGTTTCGTGGCCGGCCATTACGTTGCTTGCACTGTCTCCTACAAGAATTATATCAATACCGGCAGCATCAAAAATTTTTGCAAAAGAAAAATCGTAGGCGGTGATCATCGATATTTTTTCACCAACCTGTTTCATTTTTTGCAGGGTATTTACCGTAATTCTTTTTACTTCTTTAGTCACTGACATAGTTGGTTGATTGGTTATTGAGTTATGAGTTATGAGTTATGAGTTATGAGTTATGAGTTATGAGTTATGAGTTTTTTAAAGCTTTGCAATTTATCACTAAAAACTGATCTCTTTGATACGCAAGCTAATCTTCACTACTCGAATACTCATCACTTATCACCGATCAACTCATCACTGCTCTCTCATCTTCACTTCTTCCCATAAATGCTGTACCAGCCCATCTGCCAGGCCAATTTTAGGAACGTAGATTTCTTCTGAACCTGCCCAACGCATTACGTTTACATAAATCTGTAAAGCCGGAACAATTACATCTGCACGATCAGTACGAAGCTTATAAATATTCATACGGTCTTCAAGAGATACATTGCTGAGCTCTTTATAAAAATCCCTTAGCAAATCGAGGGGGAGAGGCTTGGTATCTTTTCTTTTACTAAGCGTATATACTTTATTAATATTTCCACCAGACCCAATGGCGATAACTTCTTTGAAGCCTTTGGTTTTAGTTTTTATATTCTCTTTCATTTCATCCCAGGCTTCCTCTGTCACTTTGCCTTTTAATAAGCGTATTGTACCGATATTATAAGAGTCTTTAAATACGAGTTTATTATTACCGAAAAAAGTAAGTTCGGTACTGCCGCCGCCTACATCAATGTATAAATATGAATGTTCTTTATCAAGATTTTCTGCCACATGATTTTCATAAATAAAAGAAGCCTCATCACTACCCGAGATCACTTCAATTTCAATTCCTGTTTCATCTTTAATCATTGCAATTATTTCCGCAGCATTGGAAGCATCACGCATGGCGGAAGTGGCGCAGGCTTTCACATATTTTACTTCATAAGCCTGCAACAAATTAAGATATGCCTTCATGGTAAACAGCAGCAGCTTAATTTTATTTTCAGGAATTTTTCCTGTATCAAACACATCGAACCCAAGACGAAGCGGAACCCTTGTCAGAGAAATTTTATTGAATGAGGCATTATTTTTATCATCAATAGTAACCTCGGAAATAAGCAGCCGTGCCGCGTTACTTCCTATATCAATTGCCGCTAACTTCAAGAGGTAAATAATTTTTCTTTAAAAGATAATTGTAGGTTTCGATTTGTGAGCGTATTTTTTTTTCAGCGTCATTTTCAACGTATTCATTGGAAAGATCATTGTCAAGAACACGGGCCTTTACATTGTCACCCAATTCTATTTGAAGAATATCTTTTAGCTCCTGCTGAATGTCTTTATCCAATATCGGGCACGCAGCTTCTACACGATGATCAAGATTTCTCACCATCCAATCGGCTGATGAAATAAAAACTTTTTCCTTACCATCGTAGTGAAATATAATTACTCTTGCATGCTCGAGATATTCATCTACAATACTCAGTGCTTTTATTTTCTTTTTAAATTTTTTGCTTTCAGTAAACATGCTGCAAATACCACGTATAATCATTTTTATTTTCACGCCTGCTCTTGCCGCATCATATAATTTCCCGATCAACTCTTCATCGCTGAGGGAATTTAATTTTAAAATAATAGACGCATATTTTCCTTCTTTTGCGCTTTTTATTTCTTTATCAATAAGTGAAATAAATTGTTTTCTCATATCAATAGGACTCACAAATAACCTGCTACAATTTTTTAATTGTTGCAAGTCCTTAGGATTCTCCAGGTAATTAAACATGCGGTTCACATCAGCCATAATATTTCTATCGCTGGTTAGTAAACAATGGTCTCCATATAGCTTTGCCGTTTTCTCATTGAGATTCCCGGTGCTTACGAATCCATAATGAACAGTATGGCTGTTACTTCTTTTCTTAATAAGGCAAAGCTTGGCGTGTACTTTCATATTAGGAGCGCCGATAAAAACTTTTACGCCAGCTTCTTCGAGCCGTTCCTTCCACTCAAGATTTGCTTCTTCATCAAACCTTGCCCTAAGTTCAAGAATCACGGTAACCACTTTTCCATTTCGCACGGCATTGGTAAGTGCATTAATTATATTAGACCGTGAGGCAAGCCTGTAACAGGTAACCTTTATACTAATAACATCGGGCGATATAGCGGCTTCGCGTAAAAGATCTATTAAAGAATCGAATGAATGATAAGGAAAATTTAATAGAACATCTCTTTCAAGAATTACACTTGTTACGCTATTTACATTTTTCAACAGCGGATGAATGAAAGGTTTTTTTCTCGGATTTTTTTCCTGGAACACAGCCTCGGGAAAATCCATAAAGTCTTTGAAATTATGTATGCGTGCACCCGATTGTATATTATCCTTATCAGAAAGCCCGAGTCGTTTTATAAGATAATTCAGCAGATCGTTGTCAATCTCTTTGTCAAAGATGAAACGCACAGGTTTGCCTTTCTTACGGTTCCTTAGCCCTTTTTCAATTTTTTGTATTAAAGAAGTTGATATGTCATTATCAATATCAATTTCTGCATCGCGTGTTACTTTTATCAGGTTGGAAGAAAAAGTATCATACCCGAAATAAGAAAAAATATTTGGCAGGCAAAAGCGGATAATATCTTCAAGTAAAATTATATAGCTGCCGTACTCTGTGGAAGGAAGTATTATAAATCTCGGCAGGCGCACAGGTACCGATACAAGCGCAAACCTTTGCGGAATACTTTCATCTTTCATTGATAGTTTGCAGGCGAGATATATTGACTTATCGTTAAGAATAGGAAATGCCTGTATGCTCTCAAGCATTAATGGAACGATGTTGCTTCTTACGGAATCATTAAAATATGAAAGAATAAAACTCTGCTGCTCCTCGTTGAGTTGATTCTCATTAACAAGGAAGATTTTCTGCTCTCTTAATTCATTTAATATATTAGCCCAGGTACGGTTGAATTGATTTTGCTGATTGGTTACTTTAATATTTATTTCTTCCAGTATTTTTCCCGGCGTTTGCTCCAGATGCATGTTGGTGGCTTTGTTCCCGAACTCCATCATACGCCTAAGTGTAGCAACCCGTACACGAAAAAATTCATCAAGGTTATTGGAAAAAATTCCGAGGAATTTAATCCTTTCTTTCAAAGGCACAGTTTCATCTCCTGCCTCTTGCAGCACTCTGCCGTTGAAGGCAAGCCAACTGATATCCCTGGTTATTATTTTGTGCTTATCCATAATTATAGTTACTACAAAGTTTTCATTTTTTCTATAGTGCCGGTGGTGGAAAAGCCCGCCTCAAGCGGCACGATCTCTACCTTTCCATTATTTTCCATTACCTCCTTTGCTCCCACAATTGTTTCCAGCGTATAGTCTCCGCCTTTCACTAATACATCAGGCTTTATAATTTTTATAAGTTCTAGGGGCGTGTCTTCTTCAAAAATAACTACTGCATCTACCATTAATAAAGAAGCAAGTATCAAAGCTCTTGAATCCTGCATATTCAACGGGCGGCTATCTCCCTTCAATCTTTTTACCGACGCATCACTATTCACGCCAACAATAAGAATATCAGCATAAGAGGCAGCCTGTGTCAAAATCTTTATATGGCCTTCATGCAAAATATCAAACACACCATTCGTAAAAGAAATAGTTTTATTGATCAGTCTCCACCGGATAAGTTGTGCAGGTAACTCTTGCTGCTTTATAACCCTTTCAACTATTTTGTTGCCTTGCTTCATTCTTTCTTTTGTTAGTGTAAATTAATAATCCAAAACTTATAAATCCTGCAACAATTATTATTCCTGTTGTAGTGCCCCACATCAGCCAGCCAAAAGAAATATTGTTTATTTTATAAATCAGTAATACCTGTTGAATCGCAAAAGGAAAGGCGCCGAGGCCGCCAGGGGAAACAATCATAGCAAGTGTTGCAAGGGATAACACACTAAAAGCCGCTGCAAAACCCAGCCCGTTTGTCGCATTCAAGGCATAGAAACCTACATATATCTCCAACAAATACATGGCCCAGATAAAAAATGTATGAAAGATAAAAAGCCTCCTTTTTTTTAAATGGGCTATAGACGAAAAACCTTCTTTCAATCCAACATGGATACCCTTTAATCTAATTATATGCCGGTGGTTTGAATGCTTTTTAAAAAGCCATTTAAAAAAAAGAAAAATTATCAAAATTAAAATTACCAGGCACAAGGCTTTAAACCAAAGCGGTAATACATTTTCTTGTGCTGAAATTTCATCGAGCTTTTTCTTAACAAAATTACTTACCGTTTCCACTTGTAATAAAACCGTAAAAACAATTAAAATGAAATAGCAAAAAAGATCAAACACCCTTTCCACCAATATGGTTCCAATTAATTTGGTAACCGGTATTTTCTCATACCTGCCAAGCAGTGTGCATCTTAAAACTTCGCCGGCCCGGGGAATAAAAGTATTGGCAAAATACCCGCATAATGTGGAATAAAAAGTGTTGGCTGTTGTGGGATGATATCCCATCGGCTCTATTAAGATTTTCCAGCGCAATGCCCTGCTGAGATGGCTAAGCAATGCCATAATAATTATAGGAATAAGTACAATATAATTAGCATGCTGTAGAGAATCTTTAAACTGTATTCTCTGTAATGGAGTCATCTTACTCAGTTGCCACCACATTAGAAAAATGCCAATACCTAAAAAGAATATATATTTTAATACTGCAAAAAACTTTTTCTTCATAAAGCTTACAAGATACCAAACAGATTTCACTTAGGCTGTTACGGGCACATTATCAATTAACCTTACGTCGTCTAAAAAGGCAGCCACAAGGATAACAAGTTCATCGTCTTCATTATAATTTTCCAACACCTGCAGGTTATCGGCATCAGCAATTTCGAGATAATCAATTTTAAAACCTAGCTTCTCAAGCCTCGTTTTTTCCTTATTTTTTAAAACAGTAATATTTTGCTGCCCAACTTCTTTACTAATGTTAACCAATGATTGATGTAATTCTGAAGCCTTGTTTTTTTCTTCTGAGTTCAATCTTAAATTCCTGCTGCTCATCGCAAGGCCGTTCGGCTCACGAAGGGTAGGGCACATTTTAATAATGATTTTTTTATTCATCAATGTAAGAAGCTTTTTAATAATGAGGCTTTGCTGATAATCTTTCTGGCCAAGAAATAAATAAGATGGGTTCACAATGTTTATCAATTTTTCAACAACCATGCAAACCCCCTGAAAGTGGCCTGGCCTGTATTTTCCTTCGAGAATGTTTTCCAGGTAGCCAATGTCAAAATGTTTATTCCGGGAAGATTCATCAGGATATATGTCTTTTTCTCCGGGCAGGAACAAAATATCACAGCCAT